>JBCNOP010000216.1:0-8636 GCA_039593775.1 Pseudoduganella sp. | reverse complement strand
CACCGGTTTACCGGTTCTCACAATCGAGCAAATATCATGCGTTTGGTCCTCACCTGGATAATCAATGCCGCCGCGCTCTTCGCGGTGCCTTACCTCATGCATTCCGTCAGTGTCACAAGCATTGGCGTCGCTTTGGTTGCTGCCCTCCTGCTTGGCCTGGTCAACACCCTGGTGCGCCCGCTGCTGCTGTTGCTGACATTGCCCGTTACGGTGCTGTCGCTTGGCCTGTTCATCTTCGTCATCAACGGCTTCATGTTCTGGCTGGTGGCGAAAGTGGTGGAAGGCTTCCACGTGGACAGCTTCTGGTCAGCCATTGGTGGTGCGCTGTTGTACAGCGTGATTTCCTGGGCCTTGTCTACCCTCCTGTTGAAAGACAATGATGGCTAACCATAATTTCAGTATCGAGTTTTTTCCGCCGAAGACGGCGGAAGGGACGGAAAAGCTGCGCGTCGTGCGCGCCAAACTGTCCGAGCTTCACCCAAAATATTTTTCCGTGACCTTCGGCGCCGGTGGTTCGACCCAGCAGGGTACCCTGGACACCGTGCTTGAGATCATGGCGGCCGGCGAAGAAGCCGCGCCGCACCTGTCCTGCATCGGCGGCACGCGTGAATCGATCCGTGCCATCCTGCAGCAGTACAAGTCGCACGGCATCAAGCGCCTGGTGGCGCTGCGCGGCGACCTGCCTTCCGGTTATGGCATGTCGGGCGAATTCCGCTACGCCAATGAGCTGGTGGAGTTCGTACGTGCGGAAACAGGCGACTGGTTCCACATCGAGGTTGCGGCCTATCCCGAGGTGCACCCGCAGGCACGCTCTCCGCAAGACGATATGCAGGCTTTCGTGCGCAAGGTCAATGCCGGCGCCAATGCCGCCATTACCCAGTACTTCTACAATGCCGACGCTTATTTCCATTTCGTCGACGCGGCGCAGAAGGCGGGTGTGAACGTGCCTATCGTGGCAGGCATCATGCCGATCACGAACTACACGCAGCTGATGCGCTTCTCGGATATGTGCGGTGCCGAGATCCCGCGCTGGGTTCGTTTGAAACTGGCGTCGTTCGGTGACGATTCGGCCTCGATCAAGGCGTTTGGCCTGGATGTGGTCAGCGACCTGTGCGAACGCCTGCTGGCTGGTGGTGCGCCGGGCTTGCATTTCTATTCGATGAACCAGGCGGTGGCTACGACAGCCCTCTGGAATCGGCTGGTCTAAAACCTGTACGTCGGTGTCTGACCCTCAGGGTCAGACACCAGTCCGCGGCTGTCGCAGGCCGAGTGTCAGACCCTGTGGGTCTGACACTGGGGTGCCGGTTTTCAGTCTTCCGTGATGATACGATCCAGCGCCACATCATGCCCATCGCTGCCGAAATCGGCAGCAAGGCAGCGATAGGCCACCCCCACAGTGGCAGGGCGCGGCTCTCGCGCCAGCGTACGGTCATAAAACCCGCCGCCATATCCCAGCCGGTAGCCCTGCGGGTTATAGCCCAGGCAAGGTATCAATAAGGCCGGCGGATATTCCTCCACCAGCCGCATCATGGCCGGCACGGCAACCCCCATCGAATCTTTTACCATCGGTTCCCCGATCGTCCACTCCGCGAACGCCAGCGGCGCATGCTTTTCCAGCACTACCGGCAGCAGCAATTTCACCCCCAGCTCCGCAAGCTCCGCATAACAGGCATGCAAGTTCGGTTCATCGCGCAAGGGCCAATAAACCCCCAGCGTGCCGACACCGGATTCGCGCCACCACTGGACCACTTTCGCACCAATTTCCTTGTCCCACTGCGCGCGCGTTTCCGGCGCCAGCGCACGGCGCGCCGCCAGCATCTGCTTGCGCAGTTCCGCCTTGCCGGATGCTGGCTGGCCGTCGGGGTTGCGTGGTATCCTAGTTGGGCTGGTCATATCGTGAATTACCTTGAGAGTCGTACATTGATTTCCACCTCGAAATGGATAGCCGGCGCACTGATGGTCGCAGCCTGCGCCGCCTCGCCACTGGCCTTGGCGCAGGATAACGCAAGCGACAGCCGCAAGGAAGATGATGCCTTCCTCCTGCTGCGTGATTCGGTTCGGCGCGACGACGCCGCCAAGGCGGAGTTCTACGCCGCACGCCTGACCGATTATTCGATTCCTTCCTACGTCGATTATTACCGCCTGAAGGCGCGCTTCAAAGACGTGACAGATCCCGAGGTGCGTGCCTTCCTGAACAAATACCAGGGCAGCGCGATCGCTGACCGCATGCGCAACGACTGGCTGCTGGAGCTGGGCCGCAAGCGCGAGTGGACCACCTTCGATGAACAGTTCCCGCAGTTCGTGCTGCAGGACGATACCCAGGTCAAGTGCTACAACCTGCTGTCGCGCCTTTCCAAAGGCCAGAACGTGGCCGCCGATGCGCGTGCGCTGCTGGTCTATCCGCCTTATTACGGCGAAGGCTGCGGCGCCCTGATCGCGGCGCTGGCGCAGACGCGCCAGTTCACCGAAGAAGACTTGTGGACGCAGGTGCGCCTGGCTGGCGAAACCAATGCCACCGGTCCCGCCAAGCGTACCGTGATGCTGCTGAATGGCTCGGACAAGAGAATGGGACAGGCGGTCGACTTGCCGACGCTGGCGCTGGCCAAGGGCGCCGGCAGCACGCGCGCCGACCACGAGACTTTCCTGGTAGCTGTAGGCCGCGCTGCCCGCACCAGCATGAACCTGGCGCGCATGGCGCTGGAAAAGAACTCGCCGCAGCTGACGCCGCAGGAACGCGCCATCGGCTGGGCCAACCTGGCGCTCGTCTCGTCCTACTCGTTCTCGCCTGACACAGCCGGCTATTGGGCCAAGTCAGCCGGTGCGCCGCTCTCGCTCGATCAGATGCAATGGAAGACCCGCATCGCCCTGCGTGAACGCGACTGGAAAACCGTCAAGGCCACCATTGCCGCCATGCCGCCGCAACTGCGCAAGGACCCGACCTGGGTCTACTGGAATGCGCGCGCCATGGCCGCCGAAGCTGGCGGCAACACGCCGGAAGTGCTGACGGCTTACCGCAGCATTGCCGACCAGTCCAGCTACTACGGCATCCTGGCCGGTGAAGAGCTGGGCCAGCTGGTCACCATTCCGCCGCCGGGCCCGGCGCCGACGCCGGCTGAAATGGCCGCCATCTACGCCAATCCGGGCCTGCAGCGTGCGCTCAAGTTCTTCGACATGCGCCTGCGCTTCGAAGGCACGCGCGAGTGGAACTGGGAGACACGCCGCCTGAACGAGCGCGAACTGATCGCCGCCGCCGAATTTGCGCGTGAAAAGCATGTACTGGACCGCATGGTGTACACCTCCGAGAAGACTCGCGTGCAAGCGGACTACACGCACCGCTACCCGGTGCCGCATGACGACATCATGCAGCCGACCACCAACACCCTGGGCCTGGACCGCGCCTGGGTGTATGGCCTGATCCGCCAGGAGTCGCGCTTTGTCATGGATGCGCAATCCTCGGTCGGCGCTTCAGGCCTGATGCAGGTGATGCCATCCACCGGCCGCTGGGTGGCCCGCAAGATCGGGCTGACCGATTTCGTGCAGGGCATGCTGACGGACGTGAAGACCAATATCCTGCTGGGTGCGAACTACCTGAACATGGTCCTGGGCAGCATGGACGGCTCGCAGGTGCTGGCCACGGCCGCCTACAACGCCGGGCCGGGCCGCCTGCGCTCCTGGCGCACGCAGTTGACCAAGCCGATGGACAGCACGATCTTCATCGAATCGATTCCTTTCGCGGAAACGCGTGGCTACGTGAAAAACGTGATGGTTAATGCCACCTATTATGCGGCGCTGTTCGACGGACGTCCGCAATCGCTGAAGGCGCGCCTGGGCAGCACCGTCACGCCGAAGGGCTACACCGAGCAGGAACAACAGGAAGCCGCTTACGGCGGCCGTTAAACCGAGAATAGAGGAACCATGCAGACCACAGAACTCGACCCGAAACTTGCCGAAACCCTGGCCGCAGCGCGCGAACCGGGACTGACCCTGGTGATCGGCAACAAGAACTATTCCTCGTGGTCGATGCGCCCGTGGGTTGCAATGAAGGCCTTCAACATTCCGTTCACGGAAGTGCGCGTGCTGCTCGACCAGCCCGACACCTCCAACAACATCGCCAAATACAGCGCCAGTGGCCGCGTGCCGGTGCTGCTGGCCGGCGAGCTGGCCATCTGGGACAGCCTGGCGATCTGCGAATACCTGGCCGAGCAATTCCCCGACAAGCCGATGTGGCCGCGCGACGTGGCGGCACGCGCCCTGGCGCGCTCTGTCTGCGCCGAGATGCACAGCTCCTTCGGCAGCCTGCGTACCACGATGTCGATGAACATCAAGGGCAGCTATCCGGGCAAGGGCCGCACACCGGCCACCCAGGCCGACATTGGCCGCATCAGCGAAATGTGGGAAGAATGCCTGAGCCGCTTCGGCCATAACGAGTTCCTGTTCGGCGAATTCTCGATTGCCGACGCTTTCTTCGCACCAGTGGTATGCCGTTTCAAGACGTATGGCGTGGTGCTGCCGCCAGCGCTGTCGGCTTACTGCGAGCGCATGCGCAATCATCCGGCGGTCGACGCCTGGATCGCCGGCGCCTTGGCCGAAACTGAAACCGCGCCACTGCACGACGCGGAGATGCCGGACGATTGATGGTGATGAAGACTTATGTGGTCGGCGGCGCGGTACGCGATGAATTGCTTGGCTTGCCCGTCAAGGACCACGACCATGTGGTGGTCGGCGCCACGCCGGAAGACATGGTGAAGGCCGGCTTCCGCCCCGTCGGCAAGGATTTCCCGGTGTTCCTGCACCCGCAAACGCAGGAGGAGTATGCGCTGGCACGTACCGAGCGCAAGACGGCACCCGGCTACAAGGGATTTGTGTTCCATACCTCCAGCGACGTGACGCTGGAAGAAGACCTGGTGCGGCGCGACCTCACGATCAACGCCATCGCGCGCGGCGACGACGGCGTGCTGGTCGATCCTTACAACGGCCAGCAGGACATCAAGGATCGCATTTTCCGCCACGTGTCGGACGCTTTCGCCGAAGATCCGGTGCGCATCCTGCGCCTGGCGCGCTTCGCTGCGCGCTATCCGGACTTCCGGGTGGCGCCCGAAACCAACGCGCTGATGAAGCGCATGGTGGACGAGGGCGAAGTCGATGCCCTGGTGCCCGAGCGCGTGTGGCAGGAAATCGCACGCGGCCTGATGGAACAAAAGCCTTCGCGCATGCTGGAAGCGCTGCGCGACTGCGGCGCCCTGTCCCACATTATTCCCGAGATTGGCGACGGCCATGCCGTGGCGCCGGTGATTGACCGCGCAGCCGCAGCCGGCACCGATTTGCCTGTGCGCTTTGCTGCGTTGACGCTGGCGCTCGATGTGCCGCAGGTCGAACAAGCCAGCAAGCGGCTGAAAGTGCCGACCGAATGCCGCGACCTGGCTGTCATGGCAGCGCGCGACCACGCCAGCGTGGAGAAGGCACTGGACCTCGATGCCGCTACGCTGGTCAGCCTGTTCGAGCGCTGCGACGGCTTCCGCAAACCAGCGCGCTTCGCGCAGATGGTGGCCGCTGTGGAATGCGCGGGTGCGTGCGGCGGGGCCGGCGCTGCGCCATCCCCGCAGCGCGAGCTGCTGGCCAAGGCGCTCGACGCGGCACGCGCGGTGAACGCGGGCGAGATCGCCCAAGGCTCTGCAGGCGCGCCGCAACAGATTCCCGAATTGGTGCGCGCAGCCCGCGTGCAAGCGGTAAACGAAGCGATCGGCGCGTAGGGAGACCCTCGATGACCAGCCTGAATTTTTTCCGCAATCCCTTGCGCGGCCTGTTCGGCGGCAAGGACCGGCCCACTGTGCCGGTCAAGGAATTGCGTGAGCGCGACCGGCGCCGCATGCTGAAGCACTTCCTCGCGCTGGAACGCCACGACCGCCTGCTGCGCTTCGGCACGCCGGTCAACGACGAACAGATCACGCGCTACGTGGCCAGTATCGATTTCGACCGCGACCTGGTGTTCGGCGTGTACAACCGCGTATTCAAGCTGGTAGCGGTTGGCCACCTCGCGTTTGCCGAGCGCGATGCGGACAAGCACAAGGCCACCGAGAAGGACCAGGTGGCGGAATTCGGCGTGTCGGTTTCCAGGTCCGCGCGCGGCCTCGGCATCGGCTCCAAGCTGTTCGAACGCGCCAATATCGCCTGCCGCAACAACGACGTCGACACGCTGTACATGCACTGCCTGTCGTCCAATGCCACGATGATCCATATCGCCAAGAAGGCGGGCATGGAAATCCACCGCGACTACGGCGAAGCCGACGCCTACCTCAAGCTTGGCCCGGCAGACCCGGTCAGCGTGCTGCAGGAAGCAATGGAAGAGCAGCTCGCGTCCTTCGACTACGCCCTGAAAGCCAACGTCCGTGCCGCGACTAAACTGCTCGACAAGATCCCTGGAGTAAAATCAGAGGAAAAGTAGAGGAGGCTTCATGCCGTTCGCCCTGCGCAGCATTGCTTTAGCCTTAACCATGGCCGCACCGCTGGCGCAGGCGGCAGGGGCGCCGTTGAACTTCTGCTTTGAAGACATCCCCCAGGCGCCGTGGACCATGCCGGATGGTACGGGCCTGAATATCGAGCTGCTGAAACGCGCCGCCAAAATCACCGGCGACCAGATCAACTTTGTCCCCCGCCCGTGGAAGCGCTGCGAAGAGGAAACCCGTACCGGCGTGATCGACGCCATGGTCGGCCCCTCCGACAACCCGCGCCGGCGCGCCTACAGCCGGCCGCCGACCAAGCCCGATGGTTCCCAGGACCCGGAGCGGGCCATGTACCACGACCACGTCGACCTGTACCTGCGCGTCGACAGCGGCGCAAGCTGGGACGGCAAGACCCTGGTCAACCCGCGCAAGCTGGTGGTGGCGCAGCGAGGCTACTACATCGTGGACATGCTGCAGGCGCGCGGCCAGACCGTGATCGACACGCCCAAGACAGCGGAAGAGGGCTTGCGCCTGCTGGCTGCCGGCAGCGCCGACGTCGCCGTGCTGATGGGGCGCGATGCGGAAAACCTGCTGAAAGAAGACCCGCGCTACCATGGCCGCGTGGTACTGGCCAAGCAGCCCTTCGCCAGCTTTGATTTTCACCTGATGGTAGGGCGCAAGGTCTATGAGAAGGACCCCAAGCGCTTCGAGGCACTCTGGAACGCCATCGCCAAGGTGCGCGCTACGGCCGATTACCAGCGCCTGGAACAGTCACTGGTGCGCCAGCACGAGCACGATTGACACCGGCAATTACCGAGTCATCAAGACGAAGGCGAACAAGGCCACGATGCCTGCGCCCAGGAAGGCAAGCACGTTCACGCTCCACTTGACCAGGCCATGCCGCGGTTTCCTGAGCCAGATGGCTCCTGCGACGGCGCCGGCAATAGCCGCCACCACCTGGCCAACAACGATGATGATCAGCATGGCCGCACCGAAAGCGGCACCGGCATAGCCTGAGGGTGCCCGGCCGAAGACGAGCTTCATGGCCAGGAGCAGTATCGGCACCGCGAGCATGGCGGCGGCCAGTCCGCCTTTGAGCGCGGCGAACCACAACGAAGTTTTAGCCTCGGCTTGCATCGATCAGACCAGCGGCAGGGCGGTGGTGTCCTTGATGCGCTGCAGGGCGAAGGACGACTTCACATCCAGTACCGCCGGGTGGCGCAGCAGGGTCGCCATCATGAAGCGCGAGAAGTGGTCCATGTCTTCCACGTGCACGCGCAGCAGGTAGTCCATTTCGCCGGTCATGGCGTAGCAGGCCACCACTTCCGGCCACTGTTCGACTGCTACCGCGAAATCGGCGCGCGGCGAGGTGCCGGTCGGGTTCACGCCGAGGGCGCGGGCGTTGCTGTGGGCCGCGGCGTCGCTGTGCTTTTCGAGACGCACATTGACGTAGGCCAGAAGGCCCAGGCCGATCTTGTCCGGGTCCAGCAGCGCCACGTACTGGCGGATCACGCCTTCCTCTTCCAGGCGCTTGATGCGGCGCAGGCAGGGGGAAGGGGAGAGGTTGACTTGCTCTGCGACATCCTGGTTGGACAGCCTGCCGTCCGTTTGCAAGATGGACAATATCTTGCGATCCGTTTTATCCAGCGCAATCTTGGTCATAAATTCCTCGTTCAGTCGATGTTCTCGCAATATTATTGCTCAATCCGACTATTGTTGGGAAATGTTTGCAATTAAATGTCGCATGCAGGGGACTATACTGTGCGCAATTCTAATAGGGAGACGCACCATGAAATTCACCCCCTGGGAAAACCCCATGCGCACCGACGGCTTCGAGTTCGTCGAGTTCGCGGCACCAGATCCAAAAGCCCTGGGCAAGCTGTTTGAAAACATGGGCTTCACCGCTATCGCCCGTCACCGCCACAAGGACGTGACGCTGTACCGCCAGGGCGATATCAACTTCATCATCAACGCCGAGCAGGATTCCTTCGCCCAGCGTTTCGCCCGCCAGCACGGTCCATCCGTGTGCGCCATCGCGATCCGCGTGGACGATGCAGCCTTCGCGTACAAGCGCGCGCTGGAATTGGGCGCGTGGGGTTTTGACAACAAAACCGGTCCGATGGAGCTGAATATCCCTGCCATCAAGGGCGTGGGCGACTCCCTGCTGTATCTGGTTGACCGCTGGCGCGGCAAGAA
>JBCNOP010000215.1:0-8773 GCA_039593775.1 Pseudoduganella sp. | reverse complement strand
TGGCGTGGTGACCTCGATCGCCGGCAGCAAGCGCTACCTGGTCGAGCTGAAAGGCGTCGCAAGCCATGCCGGCACCACCCCTATGCCGATGCGCAAGGATGCCGCCGCCGCCGCTGCCGAGATCATCCTGTACGTCGAGCAGCGCTGCGCACAAGACCAGGATTCTGCCCTGGTGGGCACGGTCGGCCAACTGCAGGTGCCGAACGGCTCCACAAACGTCATCCCGGGCGCCTGCTCCCTTTCGCTCGATATTCGCGCTGCCAACAACGCTGCGCGTGACGCAGCCGTGGACGACATCCTCGCCCACATCGAAAAAGTGTGCGAAAAGCGCCACATCACGGTCTCGATCGAACAGACCGTCGCCGCCGATTGCGCACCGTGCGCGCCGCGCCTGATGGAGCAACTGGCAGCCGCAGTGGAGAGGAACGGCATACCCGCATTCCAACTCGCCTCCGGCGCCGGCCACGACGCGATGCTGATGGCACGCGTCACAGACGTCGCCATGCTGTTCACCCGCTGCGGCAACGGCGGCATCAGCCACAACCCGCTGGAGACCATGACGGACGACGACGCCGACCTGTCGGCCCGCATCCTGCTGAGCTTCCTGCGCAACTATAGCTAATTCGAGATAGCCAATATGCCCAGGCATATAAGCGGAAAAGGAGACCTTCAACGATATTGTTAAAACAAGCAGCGCGAGGACGCCATATTTGCCCGCCCGGAGAGGCGGGATTTCGGGCGCTAAAAACTAAACGGAGACAAAGCAAATGCAATTCCTGGACAACTATTTCAAGCTCGGCGAGCACGGCACCAACGTGCGCACCGAGGTGCTGGCTGGCATTACAACCTTCCTGACGATGGCGTACATCATCTTCGTCAACCCTTCCATCCTGGGCGACGCCGGCATGCCTAAGGACTCGGTTTTTGTGGCCACCTGCGTCGCGGCCGCCGTCGGCACCCTGATCATGGGCCTGTACGCCAACTTCCCTATCGGCCTCGCGCCTGGCATGGGCCTGAACGCCTACTTCGCTTACGGCGTGGTGCAAGGCATGGGATTCCCCTGGCAAGCCGCACTGGGCGCCGTGTTCATCTCCGGCTGCTGCTTCATGATCGTCAGCCTCCTGCGCATCCGCGAGAAGATCATGAACGCCATTCCGCCATCGCTGCGCATTGCCATTCCGGCCGGCGTCGGCCTGTTCCTCGCGCTCATCTCGCTGAAAAATGCGGGCATTGTGGTCTCCAGCCCTGCCACCTTCGTCACCATGGGCGACCTGCACAAGCCCGCTCCTGTGCTGGCGATCATTGGCTTCCTGGTGATCGTTGCGCTGGACCGCCTGCGCGTGACAGGCGCCCTGCTGATCGGCATCATGACCGTCACTGCCCTGAGTTTTTTCTTCGGCGGTAACCACTTCAACGGCATCGTCTCGCTGCCGCCATCGATCGAGCCAACTGCAATGAAGCTGGACATCGTCGGCGCCATATCGCATGGCCTCTTCACCGTGGTGATGGTGTTCTTCCTGGTCGAACTGTTCGACGCCACTGGCACCCTGATGGGCGTCGCGCAGCGCGCTGGCCTGATGAAGGACGGCAAGCTGCCGAAGAACATGAACAAGGCCCTGCTGGCCGACTCCGGCGCCATCATCGCCGGCTCCGTGATGGGTACCTCAAGCACCACCGCCTTCATCGAAAGCGCCGCAGGCGTTCAAGCTGGCGGCCGCACCGGCCTGACCGCAGTCACCATCGCCTGCCTGTTCCTGGCGGCGCTGTTCATCGCACCACTGGCAGGCGTGGTCCCGGCGTACGCCACCGCACCTGCCCTGTTCTTCGTCGCTTGCCTGATGCTGCGCGAACTGGCGGAAGTCAATTGGGCCGAGACCACAGAAAGCGTTCCTGCGGTAGTGACCGCATTGGTCATGCCATTCACCTATTCGATCGCCAATGGCCTGGCACTGGGCTTCATCAGCTACGCCGGCCTGAAACTGCTGACCGGTAAGTACAAGGAAGTCAGCGCAATGATCTGGTGTGTTGCAGGCGTGTTCCTGTTCAAAATGATTTACATCCCCGGCTGAAGCAAGGAGTAGCAAAGATGTCCCAACCGATTCGTTTCTTCTACCAGGGGCGCGTGCAGGAAGTCGATTCCGCCGCCCCCACCCGCACGCTGTTGCAGCACCTGCGGGAAGACCTGCATTGCACCGGCACCAAGGAGGGCTGCGCCGAAGGCGACTGCGGCGCCTGCACCGTGGTGATCGGCTCGCTGGTGGAGGGCGAACTGGAAATGCGCAACGTGAACTCGTGCATCCAGTTCCTGCCAACCCTGGACGGCAAGGCAGTGTTCACGGTGGAAGACCTGAAACAGCCAGATGGCGCCCTGCACCCGGTACAGGAAGCCCTGGTGGAATGCCATGGTTCCCAATGCGGCTTCTGTACTCCGGGCTTCGCCATGTCGCTATGGAGCCTGTACCTGAAGCAGGAAGGCCAGAGCGCGCCGCCATGCCGCAAAACGATCGATGAGACATTGTCCGGTAACCTGTGCCGCTGCACGGGGTACCGCCCGATTATTGATGCAGCCGCCCGCATGGGCGAGCTGCCGGCGGTCGGCTTCGACCGCAAGGCACTGAAGTCAGTCCTGCAAGGCCTGCAACGAGACACCATGTTCAGCTACACACATGACGGCCAGACTTTCCACGCGCCGCGCACCCTGGCCGAAATGACCGCCCTGCGCGCCGCCAAGCCGACTGCCACCATCCTCGCAGGGTCGACCGATGTCGGCCTGTGGGTCACCAAGCAAATGCGCAACCTGGGCGACGTGATCTACACCCGCCAGGTACAGGAGCTGCACCGCATCACGACCATCGACGGCAAGCTGGAAATCGGCGCCGCCGTGTCGCTGGACGATGCATATAAGGCAGTGCTGGAGCTGTATCCGAACGACTCGCTGCATGAGTTGTGGCAACGCTTTGCCTCGCAGCCGATCCGCAGCACCGGCACCTTGGGCGGCAGCGTTGCCAACGGTTCGCCGATCGGCGATTCCGCGCCGTGGATGATCGTGCTGGGCGCCGAGATCGTGCTGCGTTCGGACAAAGGCCAGCGCGTCCTGCTGTTGCAGGACTTCTACCTCGATTACATGAAGAAGGACTGGCAACCGGGCGAGTTCGTCGAGGCCGTTCGCATTCCCGCGCCGAAAGCCGGCCAGCAGTTCCGCACCTATAAGCTCGCCAAGCGCTACGACCAGGATATTTCCGCCGTATGCGCCGCCTTCTCGCTTGAACTGCATAACGGTATCGTGCGCAACGCGTATATCGCCTACGGCGGCATGGCGGCCACGTCCCGCCGCGCAGCGCAGGCTGAAGCCGCCATCAACGGCCAGCCGTGGAACGAAACAACACTGCGCGCCGGCATGGAAGCCCTGGCGCGCGACTATACCCCGCTGACGGATATGCGAGCGTCGGCCAACTACCGCATGCGCACCGCGCAGAACCTGCTGCGCCGCTTCTGGATGGAGACCCGTCCGGAAGACGCAGTATCGAACACTTACGTCAACGCTTACGCATTCAAGGAAGGAGCCGCTGCATGAACAGCAAGTCCGAACAGTTCATGACGCTCGGCGCCGCCAAAGGCTGGTCCGAAGTGGGCCAGAGCCATCCGCATGAATCGGCCATACTGCACGTACTCGGTGAAGCCGTCTACACCGACGACATCCCCGAAGCCCAGGGCACGCTGCACGCCGCGCTCGGCCTGTCGGCCAAAGCGCACGCGCGCATCCTGTCGCTCAACCTGGAGCCGGTAAAAGCCATGCCGGGCGTAGTGGCCGTCTACACTTACAAGGACATTCCCGGCACCAACGACTGCGGCCCGATCGTCCATGATGACCCCATCCTGGCAGAGGAGAAGGTTGAATACGTCGGCCAGCCCGTGTTCATCGTGGTCGCAGACACCCACGACAATGCCCGCCGTGCCGCGCGCAAGGCGGATATCCAGTATGAGGAACTGCCGGCCATCCTGACACCGGAAGCGGCACGCGACGCGGAATCTTTCGTAGTGCCGCCCATGCGCCTGGCCCGAGGCGATGCACAGGCAGCGTTCGAGCGCTCGCCGAATATCCTGAAGGGCACGCTGCACGTCGGCGGCCAGGAGCAGTTTTACCTGGAAGGCCAGATATCGTATGCCATCCCGAAGGAAGGCAACGGCATGCACATCTACTGCTCCACGCAGCACCCGACCGAAATGCAGCACGTGGTCTCGCACGCCCTGCACTATCCCTCGCACGCGGTGGTGGTGGAATGCCGCCGCATGGGTGGTGGTTTCGGCGGCAAGGAATCGCAATCCGCACTGTGGGCAGCCTGCGCCGCCGTCAGTGCCGCGCACCTGAAACGCCCGGTCAAGCTGCGCGCCGACCGCGACGACGACATGATGGTGACCGGCAAGCGCCACTGCTTCTTTTACGAGTACGAGATCGGCTACGACAACCAGGGCCTGATCACCGCCGCCAAGGTGCAGATGGTGACCCGCGCCGGTTTCTCGGCCGACCTGTCGGCGCCCGTGGCAACGCGCGCCATCTGCCACTTCGACAACACCTACTACCTGTCGGACGTGGATATCCGCGCCATGGCCGGCAAGACCAACACGCAATCCAACACGGCCTTCCGCGGCTTCGGCGGGCCACAAGGCGCGATCGCCATCGAATACATCGTCGACGAAATCGCCCGCAACCTGGGCAAGGACGCGCTGGACGTCCGCAAGCTGAATTTCTACGGCCGCAACGACGAAGAAGGCCGCAACATCACGCAGTACGGCCAGAAGGTGGTCGACAACGTGATCCACGAACTGGTGGCGCAGCTGGAAAGCGAGTCCGCCTACCGCGCCCGCCGCGAAGCGGTCCGCGCCTTCAACGCCAACAGCCCTGTGCTGAAGAAGGGCCTGGCGCTCACGCCCGTGAAATTCGGCATTGCTTTCAACGTCACCCACTTCAACCAGGCAGGCGCACTGGTGCACATCTACGTCGACGGCTCGGTGCTGGTGAACCACGGCGGCACCGAGATGGGCCAGGGCATCAACACCAAGGTGTGCCAGGTGGTGGCGCATGAACTGGGCATTCCGCTATCCAGCGTGCGCGCCTCGGCTACCGACACCAGCAAGGTCGCCAACACCTCCGCCACCGCCGCCTCGACCGGCGCCGACCTGAACGGCAAGGCCGCACAGGACGCCGCCCACACACTGCGCAGGCGCCTGGTGGAATTCGCCGCCAAGTCGTTCGGGGTAGCAGCGGAAGAAGTCATCCTCGCCAACGGCACCGTCTTTGCAGGCGAAACCGTGATCCCGTTTGCCGACCTGGTGCAGAAAGCCTACCTGGCCCGCGTGCAGTTGTGGTCCGACGGCTTCTACGCCACCCCGGGACTGAGCTGGGACCGCGAAACCATGAGCGGCAATCCTTTCGGCTACTATGCCTACGGCGCCTCGGTATCGGAAGTAATCGTCGACACCCTGACCGGTGAATGGAAGCTGCTGAAGGCCGACTGCCTCTACGACGCCGGGAATTCGCTGAACCCCGCCATCGACGTGGGCCAGGTGGAAGGAGCCTTCATGCAGGGCATGGGCTGGCTGACGACGGAAGAGCTGTGGTGGAACCAGCAGGGCAAGCTGATGACGCACGCGCCATCGACGTACAAGATTCCCGGCGTTTCCGACTGCCCGGAAGACTTCAACGTACGCCTGTTCAAGAACCGCAACCCGTTCGACAGCATCCACCGCTCCAAGGCGGTCGGCGAACCACCGCTGCTGCTGCCGTTCTCCGTGTTCCTGGCCATTCGCGATGCAGTGGCCTCGGTTGGCGACTACCGCATCAACCCGCCGCTGCGCGCCCCCGCCACTGGCGAAGCGATCCTCGATGCGGTGGACGCTGTTCGCGCGCTGGCACAGGCATGACGCTAGCAAGACGCCTTGTCGCCGAAGCGCTCGGCACGGCGCTGCTGCTGGCCATGGTGGTGGGTTCCGCCGCCATGGCTGACCGGCTGGCCGGCGGCAATGCCGCCATCGCGCTCTTCGCCAATTCGGCCGCCAGCGCCGGTGGCCTGTCGGCGCTGATCCTCGCGTTCGGAGCCATCTCCGGCGCCCACTTTAATCCCGTCGTTACACTATCGGAGGCATGGCAAGGCGGGATGAAAAGGAGCGAAGCACTTCCCTACGCGGTTGCGCAATTCCTCGGCGCCTTTGCAGGGGTGGCCGCCGCGCACGCGATGTTTGGTGAACCGGTGTTTTCCGCAGCAACCCAAGCCAGGACGGGCGCCGCGCAATGGTGGAGTGAGTTTGTGGCCACCTTCGGACTGATTGTCGTTATCAGCGGTTGCGCCCGCAACCGCCCCGCGATTACACCGTTTGCGGTCGCAGCCTACATCCTTTCCGCTTACTGGTTCACCGCATCAAATTCTTTCGCCAACCCTGCCCTCACCCTTGCGCGGGCCGCAACCGATACGGCGGCTGGCATCCGGCTGGCAGATGTATCGAGCTACGTCGCCGCCCAAATGCTCGGCGCGATCGCCGCAACAGTGCTCGTCACATGGCTGCATAGTCCGGCGAAGACTCTTGACGGAATACCCCAGGCGTCACACCCTGCCAATCCTTGAACGCGCGAATGAAGGAGTTGACATCCTGGAAGCCGAGCAGGAACGCGATCTCTCCCTGCGCAATGCCCGGCTTACGGAGATAGTGCACCGCGAGTTGCTGCCGGGTGGCATTCAGGATGCCTTTGAATGTCGCCGATTCCTCGCTCAATTGGCGCTGCAGACTACGCTTGCTGATAGCGAGGCTTTTCGCAACATCCTCAACCGTGTATTGGCCAGCGGGCAGCCCCTCCAGCAGAACGGCCTTGACTCGCTCGCTCATGGTCGCAGACGAATTCAGGCTGCCGAGGCGCTCGCGCAAGCCAACCTCAAAGAACGTCCACATAGCCTCGTTCGCCGTGAGGAAGTGCCTGGCCCCGTCCTCCTTCGAGAACGTGACCGTGACGCCATTGCCTGCTTTCGGCATCACGCCGAAATATTCGCTGTAATCCTCGACCCGGTCCGGCAATTCAGGCATTGTCACTGCAAGGGGCACCACGCGATGGCGCGTCGCAAGCCGCACCAACTGGGTCAGGAAGACCGTCTCGGCAGCCGCCATGCTGCGCGGGATAGGCCCCGCATCCGCATAACACTCCAAGTTTGCCGAAGTATGGCTCTCGGTGATATCGACCAGCAAGGCCAAAGGGCCAAACAGCTTCTTGAACACCGACAAGCGCTGAAAAGCGACATTCAGGTTAGGGCTGCACAAGCTCGCGAAAATCGGCGGATCAAACGCCTCCACCGAGATCGCCTGCCCTATCCTGAGCGGCAACACAATGTCGTCGCCTGCCGTCTCCTCGATCACCTGCCATAGCTGGAAAAACTGCGACGGCGGGATCGAAGCATCCTGGCGGGCGAAAAGGTCCGCCGGAAGGTTCGCAAGGCGCAAGACACGCACCGGGTCGATACCCATGTCGGCGAGCAGCAGTTTCCAGCCGGGCTGGATGGCGAAGTGCGAAGGATGTCTCATGCATCAAGCTTTAGGAATCAGGCCATTATCGATCATCTGTTGGAACATATCGCGGATCGAAGACTCCAGCGGACGATACACCATGCCGAGTTCACGCGCACTCTTGCTGCTGTCTGCGGACCACGAGAACCCTACATTGCGGGCTATGAACTTGCGCGTCATGGACTTATCCACGATCGGCGCGACCAGCCAGACCAGCCACTTTGGCAGGGTGCGGCGCGGCACTGGGTAGGTGTCAAACTTCGGCAGGAGCGCTTTCGCGATGCCCAGGAGAGAAGTGTTATGGCCCGAGATGATATGGCGGCCCTTTGCCTGCGGCAGGTAGGCAGCGCGCAAATGTGCCTCCGCCAGGTCGCGCACATCTACCGCACCGAGGCCGAGGTCCGGCACACCGGCCTTCATGCGGCCATCGCCCATCTGGCGCACGATGTTGAAGCTCTCCGAAGTGCCGTGCGGGTTTACGCCAGGGCCGATCACCAGGCTTGGATTGACGACCACCAGCTCCCATGCGGACTGGCGCTTGGCGATCTCCCACGCTTCGCGCTCGGCGACCGCCTTCGAGTAAGAGTAAGGCGCGTGAGACAGCGACGAACTGCTGTTCCAAACTTCCTCGGTGAAGGCGCCGCCTGGAGTGTCATTGATATCGGCATTGTCGCCGTAGATGGCGGCGCAGCTACTGGTCAGGACAACGCGCTTGACAGACGCGGTGCGGTTTGCAGTTTCGAGCACATTGCGCGTCCCCAGAAGGGCCGGATCGACCAGTTCTTTCTGCGGGTCCCTGATGTTCAGGGTGAATGGCGACGCCGTATGGAAGACGACGCCGCAGCCGGCCATGGCGTCGGCAAACGATCCCTGATCCAGCAGGTCGGCCTTGAAGTAGCGGATGGTGCCCGGAAGATTCGCGGCCAGATCATCAAGGTGGCGGATTTTACTGTGGTCGGCGGGATTTCGCACCGCGGCATGGACGGTAACGCCCTCCTCCAGCAACCGCTTCACGATCCAGCCCGCCACATAACCGGTGGCACCAGTGACCAACACCGGCCTGGACTTATCAATTTCCAACTTGCTCATGGGGTACATCCTAAGTAGTCAACGATAGATGAGAGATTATCCTTGCCATGCGCAAAGGTCACTAGCAAACCGCGCCAATCAACACGCAAACCGTGCCGAAAATTCGGGGTCAGGTCTGTCATTTGGACAGGCGCGA
>JBCNOP010000214.1:0-8835 GCA_039593775.1 Pseudoduganella sp. | reverse complement strand
CGTTCGCGCAGTGCGCACAGCGCCGACAGCACGGCGGTCTGGATGCCTTCCGTGGCGCCGCTATTGAACATGATGCGGCCGCTGCCCACGCCCAGCAGGCGTTTGGCGCGCAGGCGCACGGTGTCCATCATGGCCTTGGCCTTCAGGCCGGTGGCGTGGGTGCTGCTGGGATTACCGAAACAATCGCGCATGGCTTGCACCGCTGCGTCGATGGCGGCTGGCAGCACGCACGTGGTGGCATTCCCGTCGAGGTAGATTTCTTTGCTCATACTCAATAGTTTACGAACTGGCTGTGAATCGGGCATTCCAAAATTACCTCAAACAGGCCTTAATGTAGAATAAGCATTCCAAATATCGATATAAATAAAAATGAACGATCTTGACCGCTACGATTACGCGATTCTGGGGGCGCTGCAGGTAGATGGCACGCTGTCCGTTGCCGAGCTGGCGGAAAAGGTTGGCCTTTCGACCACGCCCTGCTGGAAGCGGCTGAAGCGGCTGGAGGAGGATGGCTATTTCGACCGCCGTGTAGCGATCGTCAACCGCCGCAAGGCGGGCTTGCCGGTGACGGTCTTCGTCAGCGTGCGCACCAGCCAGCACGATGAAAAATGGCTGGCGAAGTTTGCCGCCGCCGTGGTGGCGCTGCCGGAAGTACAGGAGTTCCACCGCATGAGCGGCGACATCGACTACCTGCTGAAGGTGGTGACCACCGATATCGAAGGGTATGACCGTTTTTACAAGAAGCTGATCAAGGCTGCGCAATTGACCGGCGTGTCCTCCGCCTTCTCGATGGAGCAGATCAAGTACACCACCAGCCTGCCGCTTGACCTTGTGTCGCACGGGGCGGGTGGCTGAGAGTAGCGGCCAACCGTGGGATAATGGCCGGATGCTGAAATCCGTGCTTGTCTCCCTGCTTCCTGCCCGCAGCAATACCAGCCAGCGCCAGCGTTTGCGCGCCAGCTTCGGCGCCCTGCTTGGCCTTTTGATAACCAGCTTCGGCGCCCATTACCTGCTGGGCAATAACGCCCTGTGGTTGGTGGCGCCGATTGGCGCTTCTTCCGTGCTGCTGTTCTGCCTTCCTGCCAGCCCGATGGCGCAGCCTTGGGCGGTCATTGGCGGCAACGTCGTCTCCGGACTGATGGGCGTGGCTTGCGTGCAGTTCTTTGGCCCTGGCCCGGTGGCCGCTACCCTGGCGACCCCGCTGGCGATTGCCGCCATGTTCGCGCTGCGCTGCCTGCATCCGCCCGGCGGCGCCACGGCACTGATGATGGTGATTGGCGGCCCGGCCGTGCATTCCATGGGCTACCGCCTGCCTTTGGGGCCGGTGCTGCTGGACTGCGTACTGATCGTGCTCGCGGCAATCGTTTACAACAACCTGACCGGGCGCCGCTATCCACATAGCCAGCAACTCGCGCATCCGAATCCGCATGCGACCAAGGACGAGGTGCCGACGGTGCGCTTCGGTTTCCAGCCGGAAGACCTGGACGCCGTGCTGCGCCAGTACAACCAGGAACTGGACATCAGCCGCGACGACCTGGAAGAACTGTTCCTGAAAACGGAGATGCGCGCCTACCAGCGACGCTTCGGCATCATTACGTGCGGCGACATCATGTCAAAGGATGTCGTGACGGCCGAATTCGCGACGCCGCTGGCCGACGCCTGGCGTGAAATGCGCCAGCACCGCATTGCAGCGGTGCCAGTGCTGAACCGCGTGCGGCGCGTGATCGGCATCGTCACCACCAGCGATTTCATGACCCATGGAGGGCTGGATGATTACCACGGCATGCGCCGCCAGCTGCGGGACTTCCTGCGCCCATCCGGCACTTCGCATTCGGAGAAGCCCGAGGTGGTCGGCCAGATCATGGTCAGGCACCCGCGCACGGCCAAGGTCGATACGCCAATCACCGAACTGGTGCCGCTGATGGCCGATTCCGGCTTCCACCACATCCCGGTGCTCGATCACGAAGACCGCTTTGCCGGTATCGTGACGCAGTCGGACGTGGTAGCGGCGCTGTATGCTAGAAACGCTTCGTCAGCGTCAGGGTCCCCGACTCCGTCTTCATATCAAGCCGCTTGAGGACCGAGTTACCGAGCAGGATGACGTTCAGGCCGGCTTCGTTGATGGAGCCGTCCACATTGGAAAACTCGAACGTGCCGACCTTCACCTTATCCAGCTTCACGATCCACACCGGGGCCGTGCCGGCCGCGGTCTGGGTGGCGGCGCGGCGCCCCGTATTCTTGTAGTCGATGCCCATCCTGGCCGCCATTGAAGCGGGAATCGAGACCAGCGTGGCGCCAGTATCGAGCATCATTTTCACCGGGACACCGTTGATCGCCCCATCCACCGCATAATGTCCGTTCGTATCGGGCGACAGCACCATGGAATTGCCGCCACCATCTGTTTTGGATGCCGCGTACTCGCCCAGGCGGATGACATAGCGCTTGCCGCCATCTTCTATGGTCGCTTCGCCCGACGTGACTCCCACCAGTCTGCTACCATCAGGCAGCGTGGCGCCAACGGGGAAAGTGCGTGGTGCGCCACCGTTAACCGATAACAGGGCCCGCTCTTTCAGGGTGCCCACCAGGCTTACATCGGCCTGGGCCGACACTGCGGTTAACATCAAGGCAGCAACTAGCGCGATACGCATTGCAGGAAACTCCGGTCAAAATTGCATTTTGACACACTTTCGACCGTTAAATTGTTGACTGTTGGACGCAACATTTCGATAGAATCTAGGCATATGCAAACGTTGAAAAGGGTGCTTGCACTCGCCCTAGAAGAAGCGCAAATCGGATTTGCGACACTGTGCAAACGGATGACCGACCAGGCCGACGCAGTTTTGGGCGAAGCCCTGCGTACGGCGCCGCCGGCGGAACAGCGCCTGGCCGGGGCATGCCGCATCTTCCTGCGTGAGCAGGGTGCTGCCATGCGCGCGCGCATGGAGCGCTCGTACGCAGGCCTGCTGGCGCGCGCCATGCAGACCATGCACACCGACCTGCGCACCGGCTTGCACAACTTCAGCGCCGATACCCTGACCCTGATCGATGACGAAGTCGTAACGCGCCAGATCGAAGTCGAGCGCCTGCTGCTGAAACTGCGCGACGCCGACGAACTCAGTCTCGGCCACCTGAACCTGATCATCGCCCAGATGCATGGCGACAGCGAAGTGCGCGAACGCGAAAACCCGTTCCGCCCTTACCTGCTGGCGCGCTCCCTGTACGACACGCTGCACGCCATGGTGACGGACGAGGTGCAAAGCAAGCTGCTGTTCGACACCCTGTCGCAAGCCATGACGGCGGAGCTGGGCGACTTCTACACCCGCCTGCGCGAAGTGTTCGAATCGCGCGGCATCCGTTCGCGCCTGGTGGCCCGCCCTTCGGCACTGAACCGCCTGGAACAGGAGCGCCTGGCCTGGCAACGCGCCGCCACAGGGCAGGCCGATGTCGACGCAGCCATGCGCCAGCGGGTAGCGCGCCTGGGCGCCGTGCAGCAGGAAATCCGGCAAGACCCGCCAAGCATCTTGCACGGGCAGCCGGACATGCCGTCCAAGCCGGAACTGCAAGAGCTGGTCTTCAGCATTTTCAACCCCTCCGGCATCCGGCGCAGCGCCCCGCAGGCACAGAACACCTTGCGCGTGCAGCTTGATAACGCCTTGCGCCAGCTCCAGCGCGAGCATGCAGCCAGCGGCCCGCAACCGCCACTGGCCCTGCTCGACCGGATGGCGAACCTGCCGCACGGTTCGGAACGCATTGTGGTGGAGCTGGTCGGCCTGCTGTTCGAGTTCATCCTGAATGACGACCAGCTGCCGAAAGGCATCCGCCAGCAACTGAGCCGCCTGCACGCGCCCTTCCTGCGTGCAGCCTTGAAAGACCTGGCAGTGCTGCAGGGCGCCCACCTGCCGGCGCGCCACCTGCTGGACCGCATAGGCAGTGCCGCTATCGGCATTGGCGCCGATTCGGAGCTGATGCAGCCATTGCAAGGCGAAGTGGAACGGCTGGTCAACCAGGTGCTGCAGCAGTACGAGCACGATCCTTCCGTATTCGCCGATGCCGCGCTGGAACTGGACGGCTTTATTGCCGCCCTGCTGCGCGAATGCGATCCGGTGGTGCGCCGTGCCATGCCGGCTTTCGAGCGCGCAGTGAAAGTGGCGCCGTTCGTGGCCGCCCTGGCCGATAACTTGCGCGGCCAACTCGAATCGGTCAACGTCGACCGCCGCATGATGGACTTCATCACCGGCACCTGGGCGCAGGTCATGGTGCATACCTATGGCCGCCAGCCCGATTACAGCAAACTGCTGCCGGAACTGGTGTGGAGCGCGCAGGAGAAAATCCTGCCGGAAGAACGCGCGGTGCTGATGAAAATGCTGCCGGCCCTGGGCCGCGAACTGCGCGCCGGCCTGGCGACAATTGGCATGAGCGAAGCGGATGCGCAGGCGGCGCTGGACGAACTGGTGTCGCTGCACATGGATGTGCTGTGCAATAACATGCCGATGCCCACCACGCCGCGCATGAACGTTGCTGGATTGCGCGAACGTTTTGCGGCCATTGACCCGGGACAACCGGCCCTGGCCGCCACCACGCATGCCGATGCCTTACCGGGGCAAGCACAGTTCAGGGCCGAGTTTGCGATGCATGGCGTGCTGGCCACGGTGCAGCCCGACCCGGCGCTGGCACCGGTATCGAACTATGAAGACGAATGGCTGCAATGGGCGCATGCCGGCAATGGCTTCGAAATGCAGTCCGGCGAAAGCTATGTTCCGCTGCGCCTGGCGGTGGTAGCGCCACGCAATGCAGGCTTCTTGTTCACGGCGCCGGACCATGCCACGCCACTGGTGTACTCGCGCGCCGCACTGCTGGCGGCAATGCGCGATGGCAGCCTGCGGCCGGTGGAATACTCGCCGCTGTTCGAGCGCGCCGTGGAATCGCTGATGACCGGCGCGGAGTCGCTGGACGCAGCCTGAGGTTCAGGACTCGGCCTGCCACAGCTCCCAGCATCCGCCCTGCAGGCGGAAGCGATAGGTGACGGGTCCTGCTTCCACTTCGGCCGTTCCGTCCCCGCGGCGGACGGCCATGCCTTGCTTCTTGACGATGTCGCCCAACAGCTCCTGGCTGCGGTACTCGGTGCGCGGCACCATGGATGACACCGGGCCGTTGTCTCCGTTCAGCACTTTTTCCAGCGGGTCGGTGGTGCGCGCATTGGCAAACATGCGGTCGGACTGGTAGCGCGGCAGGAAGGCGTCAAACGATTCAGGGGCCTTGGGGCCGCAACCCTTGCGCATGGTCTGTACGCCTTTTGCCAGCGACGGCATTATCCGCGTCGAGTACCACATGCCGCCTATCAGGGCGCCCGCCAACAACATATAAAACATTCCGCGCTTGCTCAGCATATTTTCACAGTGATGAATCTTCGAATTGCCACAGGTACCAGCAGCCGTCCTGCTGGCGGAAACGGTAGAAATAGACCAGCGAGTCGGAGTCGGGCCGGAAGATATTCAGCTCTATTCCGCCCGGCGTCGCATGCTGCCTGGTAGACAGATGTTCGGCTTTGACCAAATCCGCCAGCATGCTTGATGCCGCAAACTGCTCGCGCGTTACCAGCGTTTTCTTTTCTTCCGCCTTGTTCAGCGATTCAAGCGGGAACACCGTGCGCTCAGTCGCGAACTGCCGGTCGCTCATATAGCGCGGCAGGAAGGTATCGAATTTCTCCGCATTGCAGCCACGGTGTCCCATCGGCGCGGTGCATCCCGCCAACGTCGCGACGACGATTGTCATTGCCAGGATTTTTTTCATAGCGGGCCGAAGTCTTTGCCTTCAGAGAGTTTGTAGACCTTGATCTTGTCGCCTGTGCGCACCATGCGGCGATCGAGTGCAGGGAAGTCCGCCACTTCGCTTTCCAGGTTTTCGCCGCCCATCAGGTAGACCAGGTCCTCAGTGCCGCGGTTGATCATCTGGTGCGCCTTGGACGGCGCCGGGAAGCCGACGAAGTCGCCCGGCTCCAGCTCATAATCCTCGCCATCGATATGGGCAATGCCGCGCCCGGAAAGAATGTAGACCCACTCTTCCTCGTTGTGGTGCAGGTGGTAGGCGAAGGACTCCTTGCCCGGCTTGATGCGGCCAATGCTGACGCCAGTGCGCTTCAAGCCCGCCATGCGCGACAGCTGCGAGCCGCTGATCTCCGAGTTCGGGTTCCACGGATGCGAGAACGTGCCTTCCGCCTCCTGTGCGGCGGCCTTGCGAACGATGTGCGGATACGACATGCCCCTTCCCTCCTCGTGTTTGGCGATCTGGCAACATTGTAGCAGCGGCCCTGCTCGGCTATGCTTGTCGCTCCTTCATTTACCCGGACCAAGACAAATGAAACATCGTATTACCCTCGGCGCGCTGGCAGCGGCCGTTTTGCTGGCTTATGCCCCTGTCCACGCCAACGCTGCTGCGGCCAAGCCGGCCGCGGTTGAAAAGGCACCGGCCAAGAGCAATGAGGCAGCCAAAAAGCAGTTCTGGGCACTGGCCGACGAGTACTACGATGCCATCGCCAAATTCGACCCGGTAGGGGCAACGCAGAATGGCGACAACCGCTTCGACGACCAATTGGGCACCGCTATCTGGCCTGAATCGCGCGCCAAGCAGTTCGACCTGTACCGCAACTTCACCAAGCGCTTGCAGGCGATTCCGCGTGCGCAGCTCAATCGCGGCGACCGTATCAGCTACGACGTGATGGCCTTCGAGCTGAAGACCTACCTGGCTTACGAACCATTCCCGGAACACCTGCTGCCGATCGAGCACATGAGCAGCATGCCGGTCACCCTGGCCAACTTCTCGGGTGGCGATGCATCGCAGCCCCTGACCACGGTCAAGGAATACGAGGCTTACCTGAGCCGCCTGAACCAGCTTCCCGCCTGGATCGACCAGGCCATCGCCAATATGAAGGAAGGCATGGCCAAGGGCATCACCCAGCCGCGCGCCATCATGGTTGCCGCGTTGCCGCAGTTCCAGAAGCTGGTCAGCGAAACGCCTGAAAAGAACATTTATTTCACGCCGGTGACCAAGTTCCCAGCCAGCTTCAGCGACGCTGACAAGCAGCGCCTGGCAGCCGCTTACCGCGCCACTGTCGCCGACAAGCTGAATCCAGCGCTGAGCAAGCTTTCCACCTTCGTGGAGAAAGAATATATCCCGGCCTGCCGCACCAGCACCGGCTGGAGCGCGCTGCCGAACGGCGAAGCCTGGTACAAGGTGCGCATCGCCGATTCCACCACCACCAGCAAGACCGCAGAAGAAATCCACCAGACCGGCCTGCGCGAAGTCGCGCGCATCCAGGCTGAATACGCCAAGCTGGGACCGAAGCTCGGCTATAACGGCCCGGCAGCCGGCCTGCCGACCTGGGTGTCGCAGCAGCCGAAATTCTTCCCGTTCAAAACGGAAGAGGAAGTGCAGGCCGTGTACCACAAGCTGAACGACCTGCTGGACACCAAGCTGCCGGCCATGTTCACCCTGATCCCGAAGGCCAAGCTCGACCTGCGCCTGGAGCCTGAACTGAGCCGCGATACCGCCTCCGACCACTACACCGCACCGGCGCTGGACGGCTCGCGCCCTGGCGTGTTCTGGTCCGTGGTAACCGACCCGACCAAGTACGGCAGCACCGGCATGAACACCCTGTTCCTGCACGAAGGCAAACCAGGCCACCACTTCCACATCGCGCTGATGCAGGAGCTGGACATGCCGAAGTTCCGCAAATTCGGCGGAAACACCGCCTTCACCGAAGGCTGGGCGCTGTACGCCGAAACCCTGGGCAAGGAAATGGGCCTGTACGAAGACCCCGCACAATACTTCGGCCACCTGAACGACGAGATGCTGCGGGCGGTGCGCCTGGTGGTGGACACCGGCATGCACGCCAAAGGCTGGACCCGCGAGCAATCGATCAAATACATGACCGAAACCCTGGGCGATGAAAGCGTGGCGCGCAACCAGACCGAGCGCTACATGGTATGGCCGGCGCAGGCGCTGGCCTACAAGACCGGCGCCCTGAAGATCCAGGAACTGCGCGCCAAAGCCGAGAAAGCCCTGGGCAGCAAGTTCACGCTGGCCAAGTTCCACGCCATCGTGCTCGGCGACGGCACCGTACCGCTCGCCCTGCTGGAATCCAAAGTCGACGCCTGGATCGCCGCCAGCAAGTAAGCGCTACAGCTGGGCTCGTGTCCCACCTTGGGGTCACACCCCAATCGGGACACGGGCTCAAGCATTCTACGGCCGTGCTCGTGTCCCATTTCGGGTGTGACCCCAGGGTGGGACACGGGCTGGGCAGCTATTTCCTGAGGGCGTAGCGCTTGATGCGCTTGAGCACGAGCTCGGGCAGCGCGGAGATCTGCTTCGCATGGTTGGCGAAGACGATCTGCTGCCGGCCTACCGAGACGGGGTGGCCGTCGGCATAAAAGCGGAACTCGAGCCAGAATGAACACTTGCGCACATCGTAGGTATTTACTTCGCAAGAAACTTCCTGGAATGGGAAAGTCTCTTGCAGGTAATCATTCTGCGCATGCTTCGTAATAAATACCCCCTCCGCCTGCAGCATGTCGCGGGAAATACATTCATAAAACCACTTCTCCCGGCAAACACCTTGCCATTCGAAATACCGCGCAAAGTAGGTATTGCCATAGGCATTGGAATCCTTGAGGAAAATCGAAATCTTGTGGTGGAAAGTCATTTCGGCTGCGGCAGGGGCGTCGGGGGCTGGGACGTGCACGTACATAGGACTATTTCTCCATAAAAGTAAAACGGCTTAATGCCAGCCCTTACTTTTTCCGATTGGCGCGCCGAACTATTGATATTCCTCAATACTTG
>JBCNOP010000213.1:0-8929 GCA_039593775.1 Pseudoduganella sp. | reverse complement strand
TCACCTTCACTTTGTTCCAGGCTGCCTACTACTGCGAGATTATGCGCGGCGGCATACAAGCCATCCCGAAAGGGCAGGTCCATGCGGCGCAGGCGCTGGGCATGAGCTACTGGCAGACGATGTCGAAAGTAGTGCTGCCCCAGGCCTTCCGCAATATGCTGCCGGTGCTGCTGACGCAGACCATCGTGCTGTTCCAGGACGTCTCGCTGGTGTACGTGCTGTCTGTCCCCGACTTCGTCGGCGCCGCCAGCAAGATCGCTCAGCGCGACGGGCGCCTGGTCGAAATGTACACCTTTGTGGCGCTGGTCTATTTCATCCTTTGCACGCTCATGTCCTGGCTGGTGCGCCGCATGCAGCGCCGCATCGCCATCATTCAATGAGTTCGTTCCAGCCAATGCCCGTGGTTGGACCAGCCAAGGAAACGGCGCGCACCAGCAGCTTCGTCAATCGGCGCGCCCCGCACGGCAGCAAGCAGCCCTTGCCAGGCTGGGGAAATCGCATCCTGGAACTGCGGCGATTGTTCCGCAAGGTATGAGTGCGCCCAGTCCATGAAGTCTGCAATTTCCGATTCTGACTGCAGCGTCAGGAAGAACAGCATCTGGCGCCAGGCATATGCCGCGTTCTTGATGCGAATGATGTCGCTGTGCCGAGTGTGAACACGCACCTGCAGCCGATTACAGACCCATTTGAAACTTTGCCTGCTCAAGCGTGGAAGCTCTGCGCGTAACGTTGCACCAAGCTGCAGCTTGTCAAACATCGTCGCCAGATTCTGGGTTGTCAGGATTTGCTGCTGCTCGATAATCATTCCGTTTGTAGCGGGACGCCAGGTATTGCAAGGCACTCCAGCGCGGTTCGAGCAAATCTCGGCCAGTTCTTGCCCGAGCCGGAGAGTGCTGTAATCGATGCCGTAGTAGCGCGAGTAAAGCGTGTCGGCCAGGAGTCCAGCGGCAATCCCAAGCGCGTCCTTGAATTTGTTCGAGAACTTGCCCATGAAGATGTCTGTGGCTAGTTCCTCCGTCAACGGCAGGTTGACGTCGGCATGCTTTGCCAGCGCGCTGAATTCTTGCAGCAGCTTGTTCGGAATTGGTGTTTGGGGAAACGCCGTCAGCGCAAGCGTCGCGGTTTCTTCAAGCGCTTGCCTGGCGACTTCCTTGTGCGACAGGGACTGGCTGCGGAATCGATCCATCGCAGCTACCCACGGCAGCTCCTCGAGCCTGACTTGCTTTTCAAGGTTCAATAGCAATAGGGACCGGCGGCGACGGAAAGCCCGGTAAATGGCGGCATAAAGGCCACGCAACGCAGGGTCGCCAATGCTCAAGGCGGACAGGCCGGAACTTAGCTGGGGCAATACCTGCGCCATGACCTCGCCGGACGTAATGAGCTTGGCGCGCACCAGTCCTTCGATCGAATCACTCTGGCAGCGCGCGGCCTTTCGGCGGATCGACGGCGGGATGCGCGTACCGGCAGGGACAGCATCCGATGCTTCCGAGTCCAGTACGTCGCCTTTGAGCTGCGACGTATCGTCGATCCCCTCGCCCTGGGGATGCCTGGCGACGCGTGCAGCCACGACTGAGGCGATCTTGTCGTGCATTGCTCCGGCAACGTCCCTGGCCTGCAGATCCCGGTGCGATGCCCTCTCCATGCCGCCAGCCGGGCCGTGCTTCGCTATGTTCTTGTTGACGATCAAACGGATCATTCCGACATCGCCGTCGGTGAGCGATGCGGCATCCGTGGCGCATTTGCGAAGCAGCTCGCGCAGCTTGGCATAGTGCAGGTTTGGCTTGTCCTGCTTGCCACAGTACTTGTGCTTTGTGCGCAGCTCCGCATATTCGGCGAGCAGTTCGTTTGCTCGCGACTCCCAGCCGGCAGGAATTGCCCTGCATGGCCAGCCGTCGCGATAAGTCTCAGCGAACAGTGCCACCACGCGGTCGTTGAATGGCGCCCAGACCAGCACGGCCTCCTTTTGCGCCAGTATTTGCTTATTCGGACGGATCGCCTGCAGCGTGTCTTTCACCGCGCCTGCAGTGTAGACGTGCACCCGCGGACCTTGACGGCGAGGCTCGTTCGTTGCGATGGGGTAGAAACGGAGCTGAGAGAAGAACGGAGCGAGTTCTGCGACCAAGGCGCGCGCTTGCTCGGCATGGCCGTGCTTTGCCAGCCATGCGGCGACCATCAGGGCGCCTTCCTCGGGCACGTTGATTTCATAGCAGCCATTGCCCAGCATTTCCAGCAACTGCGCCAGGCCGGCATCGGAGATGAAGTGGGCGTTCAGTGCCAGGCGTTCGTTGTGTTCTTCCACGGGAGGAAGGCGGGACAGGTAGTCCCGTTCGAAAGGCATGAGCGGCCACCGGCAAGCAGCGTGCCAGTTGCAAAGCCGCCGGTGACTACTTCCAGCGTCGCCCATGCAGGAACGCCCCTGAGCGGCGTCCTGGAGCCATATTCGACCGATTGGTCCAGGAGATTCGACAGGACCGAAGTCCAGGCACGGATGCGCTCTTCGTTGCGGTCAGGCGCTAACAGGGCTTTCGCAAGCTGGAAATCCGCGTAACCGGAATTTATGTTGGACATTGCAATCCTGGGATGAGGATTCGGGGGCCGGAATCGAACCGGCGCCAACTCGGTTACAAGCCGAGAATTCTTCCACTGAATTACCCCGAATTGGGAGGTAGTGCGAGGCGACATCTTGGCAGGCTATGGCGAATTTGGCAACTCAACCCGTGCCGAAAGCATTCCAGCACAAAGACTTTCGCCATGTTTCAGGATGTATCGAAGGTGTACCGCTTTGTTTTCGCGCCTAGTGCGCGCGCCGGCGCGTGTGTACCATGTATGCATGAAGATGACTAAACTCTCGGTTGGCGCCTTGCTGGTGCTGGGGGCGTTCGGCAGCGCGCAAGCTGCGGGACGTGTGGTTGCGGACGTGGCGCTGACGCAGGCGGCGATTGTCGACGTGGCTTCCGGCCAGCTGGTGCAAGGCAAGGCCGTGCTGCTGAAGGGCGGTGACATCATCGCGGTTGTCGACAACGCAAAGCTGAAAGACTACTCACCCAAGCGTACCGTCAAGCTGCAGGGCAAATACCTGATGCCGGGCCTGTGGGATACCCACGTGCACTTCGGCGGCGGCCCGGCCCTGATCGAGGAGAACAAGCAGTTGCTGGGCCTTTACCTCGCGCACGGCATCACCACCGTGCGCGATTGCGCCGGCGACCTGTCGGACACCGTGCTCGATTGGCGCGACCTGATCAACCAGGGCAAGCTGGAGGGGCCGACCATCCTGGCTTCCGGTCCGAAGCTGGAAGGCTACAAGCCTCTTTGGAAAGGCACCATTGAAGTCGGCACGCCGGAAGAAGTCAGCAAGGCGCTCGATTACCTGCAGTCGCGCAGCGTGGACTTCGTGAAGATCACGGAGAACACCATGAAGCCGGAAATCTTCCTGGAAGCGGTGCGCCAGGCAAAGGCCCGCGGCATGCAGACTTCCGGCCACCTGCCAGTGCAGCTCACGCTGGACCAGGTTATGCAGGCTGGCCTGGGCAGCATCGAACATCAATCCTACGCCCTGCGTGGATCGACCCCGCGCGAAGCGGAGCTGACCGCCCAGGTCGCGGAAGGCAAGATCACCGGCCGCGAGGCTATGCGCGCCAGCCTGGAGAGCTTTGACGAAGCGACTGCGCGCGCCACCTTCCGCCGCATGGCCGCGGCAGGCATTTCGATCACCCCGACGCTGGTGGGCTCGCAAGTCACCGCCTACCTGGACCAGGACGACCACGCCAACGACCCCTACCTGAAATACATCGGCAAGGGGCTGCGCAAGACTTACGAATGGCGCGTGCAGCGCGCGGCCAAGGATGATGCGGCGGCCATCGCCTACCGTCACGCCTCATACGAGAAAGCAGCGTCGCTGCTGCCGCTGCTGCAGCAGGAAGGCGTCAACATCATCGCCGGCACTGACGCGGGCTTCCTGAATTCCTTCGACTATCCGGGCCAGGGCCTGCACGATGAACTGGGCATCTTCGTCAAATACGGCCTGACGCCGCAGCAGGCGCTGCAAGCGTCCGTGATCAACGGCCCGCGCTTCCTGGGCAAGCAGGAACGCTACGGCAGCGTCGCCAAGGGCAAGGCTGCCGACCTGCTGGTGCTGGACGCGAACCCGCTAAAGGACATCGCCAACACCCGCAAGGTGCGCATGGTGGTCAGCCATGGCAAGGTCTACGACCGCAGCCAACTGGACGCGATGCTGGAATCTGCACGCCGCTACGCGGAAGAGCACCCGGCACCGCCCGAGGCCTAAACAGCGCCGCGCCGCGCTTTTTCGATCTTGGCGATGTCGATTTTCTTCATGTCCATCATGGCGTCGAAAGCACGCTTGGCTGCCGCGCGGTCCGGGTCGGAAATCGCCTCCATCAGGACGCGGGGCGTGATCTGCCAGGACAGGCCCCAGCGGTCCTTGCACCAGCCACACTCGCTCTCCTGGCCTCCGTTGCTGACGATCGCGTTCCATAAGCGGTCGGTCTCCTCCTGATCGTCGGTGGCGATCTGGAAGGAGAAGGCTTCGCTGTGCTTGAAATGGGGGCCGCCGTTCAAGCCAATGCAGGGAATGCCGGCGACCGTGAACTCGACCACGAGCACATCGCCCTGTTTGCCGTCCGGGTAATCGCCCGGTGCCCGGTTGACTGCGCCGACGGCGCTATCCGGGAAGGTTTTTGCGTAGAAGGTCGCGGCATCCAGTGCATCGCCGTCGTACCAAAGACAGACTGTGTTCTTGCTAGCCATCGCTTGCCTCCTCAAAGGATTGCGGGGAAGCGCCAATATCGCACATTCTCCCGGCTCATGCGGTTCAACAGGTAAAATGTCGGGATTCGTTTTGAAAGAAAGCCTGCCGCCATGAGTGACTTCGAGATCCCGCACAGCATCACCATTACCCGTCCAGACGACTGGCACCTTCACTTGCGTGACGGCGCCACCATGGCCAGCGTCCTGCCGGACACCGCCCGCCAGTTCGGCCGTGCGATCGTGATGCCAAATTTGAAACCTCCTGTCACCACTGTGGCGCAAGCCGCCGCCTACCGCGACCGCATCCTGGCCGCCCTGCCGCAAGGCATGGACTTCGAGCCGCTGATGACGCTCTACCTCACCGACAACACCTCGCCGGACGAAATCATCCGCGCCGCCGACAGCGGCTTCGTGCACGCGGTCAAGCTGTACCCGGCCGGCGCCACCACCAACTCCGACGCCGGCGTGACCGATCTGGCCAAGTGCTACAAGGTGCTGGAAACCATGCAGGAAGTCGGCATGCCATTCCTGGTGCATGGCGAAGTGACCGACCAGGACATCGACCTGTTCGACCGTGAAGCCGTGTTCATCGAACGCGTCATGCGCCCGCTGCGTAAGGACCTGCCGGCCCTGAATATCGTGTTCGAGCACATCACCACCAAGGACGCGGCGCAATACGTGGCGGAAGCGGAAGGCCCGATCGCTGCGACCATCACCGCCCACCACCTGCTGTACAACCGCAACGAGATTTTCAAGGGCGGCATTCGTCCTCATTACTACTGCCTGCCGGTACTGAAGCGCGAAGAGCACCGCCTGGCGCTGGTGACTGCCGCCACCAGCGGCGACGAGCGCTTCTTCCTCGGCACAGACTCCGCGCCGCACGCGCAAGGCGCCAAGGAAGCCGCCTGCGGCTGCGCCGGCTGCTATACCGCGCTGCATGCGATGGAGCTGTACACCGAAGCCTTCGCCCGTGCCGGCGCACTGGACAAGCTGGAAGCCTTCGCCTCGCTGAATGGCCCGGCGTTCTACGGCCTGGAACCGAACAAGGGCACGATTACCCTCAAGCGCGAGCAGTGGACGCTGCCAGCCGACCTGCCGTTCGGCGATTCCAAGCTGATTCCGCTGAACGCCGGCGAAACGATCAACTGGAAAATGGCCTGAGAACCTCGTGTTCCAGGAAATCGACTGGTCCCGCGCCTGGTTCGACTCGGTGCGGGACGCTGCCTCCCGCATCGACCTCTCCCTGCCCAGCGTCGTCGAGCCGTTCTGCCAACAGGCGGCTGCGCTGGCCCTGGTCAACCACGCGGGCCAGCCGCTGCGCTTCGTACCGCAATCCGCACTCCCTGAAGGCACAGCTTACGAAGAATTCATCGGCGCGACCGGCCAGGTGCCCACCCGCGACAACCTGCACGATTTCTTCAACGGCCTTGTCTGGCTGACCTTCCCGCACATCAAACGCCAGCTCAACGCCTTGCAGGCCGCGCAGATCGCGCAGGATGGCGTGGGCAAGTCGCGCGGTCCTGCGCGCGATGCTGCTACTATCTATGACGAAAACTCAGCGCTGCTGGTCGTGCGCGATGACGCCGAAGGCGCGGCCCTGGTGGATGCCTTGCGCGGCCACCGCTGGAACGAAGCCTTTGTTGAACGCGCCGCCATGTTCGGCCGCGATGCGGAAGTCTGGCTGTTCGGCCACGCGCTGATGGAGAAGCTGGTGACGCCCTACAAAGCCATTACCGCCCACACCCGCGTGGTGCTGGCCGGCGACGCTTACTGGGCACAAGATGAATCTGGCCGCCGCGCATGGCTGGACCGTGCCGAGGCCGCGCGCCTCGCCAGCGAGGGTTTGGCCAAGGGCAGCTTCACACCGCTGCCAGTGCTGGGTATTCCCGGCTGGTGGCCGCAGCAGGACGATGCTTTTTATGCAGACGACACGGTCTTCCGCCCGAAGCGGAAGCCCGCTTGAAAAGGAGCTTTGAATGGAAAAGATTATTCGCTGGGGCATCCTCGGCACCGGCAAGATCGCCAAGGCTTTCGCTACGGCATTGCGCGAGGTGCCCGATGTCGAACTGGCGGCGGTTGCATCGCGCAGCTTAGATAGCGCTACCGAGTTCGCCAAGGAGTATGGTGTCAAGCGCGCGCACGGCAACTACCAGGCGCTGGCCGACGACGATGGCGTGGATGTGATCTACATCGCTACGCCGCATGCCATGCACCACGAGAACGCCATCATGTGCCTGAAGGCGGGCAAAGCGCTGCTGGTCGAAAAAGCCTTTACCCTGAACCGCCGCGAGGCGCAAGAGATCGTCGACCTGGCGCGCGAACGCAAGCTGTTCGTGATGGAAGCCATGTGGACGCGCTTCCAGCCGGCCATCCTGGAAGCCAAGCGCATGATCGACATGGGCGAGATCGGCACCGTGCGCAACCTGCAGGCCGACCTGGGCTTCCCTTCCGATGCCGGCCCTGAGCACCGCTTGTTCAACCCGGCTCTGGGTGGCGGCGCCTTGCTCGACCTGGGTATCTACCCGTTGTCGATGGCAGCCTTCTTCCAGGGGCCGGTGAAAGCCGCGCATGGCCATGGGGAACTGGCGCCCAACGGCGTCGACGTGCAAGCCAATTTCGTGCTGCGCCACGAAGACGGTTCGCTGTCGGCCTGCAGCTGCAGCCTGAACGCCCGCACCCCTGCCACGCTGAGCGTCTGCGGCGACAAAGGCTTCCTGCGCCTGCATGGCCGCTTCCACCAGGCCGAACGTTTCAGCATCGTGATGAACGACGGCAGCGAGCGCCAGTTCCACTTCCCGCGCATCGGCAACGGTTATGCGCACGAAGCGATCGAAGTGGGGCGCTGCCTGCGTGAAGGCCTGCTGGAAAGCCCGGAAATGCCGCTCGACGAAACCGTGGCGCTGATGGGTGTACTCGACGAACTGCGTGGCCAACTGGGGGTGCGCTACAGCGTGGATTGACGCTTACGCGACACACGACAACTCTTTACAAAAAACCATTAGCCCTCCAATTGTCATAAAGTTATTATCGTATTTTTAACTTTGGTTGGAGGGTGGTATGCATCAAGCAATCCTGAAGCTGGCGGGCGGAGCAGCGCTGGCATTGGCATCCAGCGCCGCTTCGGCACAATGGGTTACTACTGATCTTCAAGTAACCGGCGTGATCCAGGAAGTACCCGGTCCGTCGCCGCGCTGCCCCTCCCAATTCGGCGGAACCATCACCGGCCACGGCACCAGCGCCCTGCTGGGCCGTGTCGCCTACGTCGCCAACGACTGCATTACCCCCGATGGCGCCATTTACAACTTCAGCCGCGGGCGCCTGATCCTGATGACCATCTCCGGGGACCAGATATACGCGAATTACAGCGGCCAGTTCGTGCCGACCGGCCAGGGTACCAACTACGTTTTCAACGGCGCCACCTTCCAGATCATCGGCGGCACTGGCCAGTACATCTTCGCCACCGGCGGCGGCCAGCTGCAGGGAACTGAAGACATGCTGACCGGCGCAGGCACCATCACCATGAGCGGCCGGATGAGTTACTGGAAGCGCTAAACCAGTTTTGGCGGTCGCCAGCAGGATTCGGCGCCATCCTTTACACTGGCTTTCTTTGCCAGCCAGGATGCCGCCATGACCAGCAACGACCGCCACCTCAATCTCCAGACGATCCTGCTTGCGACGGGCGTGGTACTGACGCTGTCGATGGGCGTGCGCCACGGCTTCGGCTTCTGGATGCAGCCGATTTCCCAGGCCAATGGCTGGACCCGCGAAACCTACTCGCTGGCGCTGGCGCTGCAAAACCTGCTGTGGGGCGCTTTCGGTCCCTTCGCCGGCATGGTGGCCGACCGCTGGGGCACCCAGCGCGTGGTGATTGCCGGCGCCTTCTCCTATATGGCAGGCTTGTTGTGGATGGCGACGGTGACCCAGCCGGCGCTGTTCATCATTGGCTCCGGCGTATTCATTGGGCTTGGCCTGGCATGTACCGCCTTCGGCGCGGTGAGTGGCATCATCGGCCGCGCGGCGCCGGTGGAAAAGCGTTCCTGGGCCTTCGGCGTTTCGGGTGCGGCCAGCTCCTTCGGCCAGTTCCTGATGATGCCCGTTGAGCAGCAGCTGATTTCCGCGATCGGGTGGCAGCACGCCTTCTACGCCCTGGCAGGCGTGGTAT
>JBCNOP010000212.1:0-9011 GCA_039593775.1 Pseudoduganella sp. | reverse complement strand
GTGGCGCTGACCACCCAGTGCGCTTATTGCATCGATGCGCACACAAAAAATGCTATCGAGGCAGGAGCCACAAGGCAGGAGATTGCGGAAGTAGTGTTTATCGCCGCCGCTTTACGGGCCGGCGCGGCAGTAGGACATGGCCTGCTGGCCATGAAAAAGGCCAGCGAAAGCCGGCCTTGGGAGGAATATTAACGGTAGAAGGCTTCTACCTTGCCTTTCAGCTTGATCAGCATCGGCTGGCCGCGGCGGTCTTTGGCCGTCGCGTGCTGGACTTTGATCCAGCCTTCGCTGATGCAGTATTCCTCAACGTCAAAGCGCTCTTTGTCGTTGAATTTAATGCCAATGTCGTGCTCGAACACAGCAGCGACGTGGTGCGGGCTGCGTGGATCGATCGACAGGTGGTCCGGGAGTTCTGGGCGTGTAGTATCGTTCATGGGGCAGGATTATACCGGAAGCCGGAGCGGCACTCGCACTGCATCGGCCGGGTTTTCAGTGTTCGGACAGGAGAAAGCATGGCAAGCAGGAGGCAGGTGTTAGGATTGGCTGCAGGCGCACTGGCGGCAGCCGTGGCGCGGGCTGGTGAAACGGGTGCGGTGGCGGGCACGACGCCGGCGGCGCCGCTGGCGATCGGGGAAACCTTCACGATGGAGTCGAAGATCCTTGGCGAAACGCGCCGCATCAACGTCTATTCGGCGCGTGCCTGGAACGTGAAGCCGGATGCGCCGCTGCCGGTACTGTTCATGCTTGACGGCGGTGTGGCGGAAGATTTCGTCCACACGGCAGGGCTGCTGCAAGTCTCGGTAGCCAGCCTGGTAACGCGATCCTTCATGCTGGTAGGGATCGAGAACACCCAGCGCCGCCGCGACATGACCGCCCCGACGGAAAACCCGGAAGACAAGAAGATCGCCCCCGTGGTCGGAGGCTCGGCTGCGTTCCGCCGCTTCATCCGCGAAGAGCTGATGCCGCAGGTGAAGGCGCGCTACAGCACCACCGGCGAAACCGCGCTGATCGGCGAATCGCTGGCCGGCATGTTCGTGCTGGAAACCTTCCTGCAGGCGCCGGAGATGTTCGACACCTTTATCGCCATCGATCCAACGCTATGGTGGAACAACCGCCATTTGCTGAAGACCGCAGGCGACGCGCTGCGCAGCCGCAAGCGCCTGGACAAGACCCTGTTCATCGCCACCAGCGGCGAGAAAGGCCAGCCGGAACTGGCAAAACAGCTGGAAAATGCGCTGGGCAGCGTACAGGTCGATGGACTGCGCTGGCAAATGGCGCCGATGCTGGAGGAAACCCATATGACCATCGGCCATCCGGCAGCAATGCGCGCCTTCCGCTCGGTGTTCAAGCCGCCGGCATGAACTGCGCCTGCAGGAAGGTGGCGATCTTCTGTTGCGTGGCCGGCAGGTAGGGGATATTCAGGTGGTCCGAATCCGGAATGATTTCGTCGTGGTGCAGGCAGGCCAGTTTGCTGACCAGTTCATTGGTGTGCGAATGCGGGACGATATCGTCGCTGGCTGCGCGCAGCACATAAGTCGGCGCCGCCAGTTGCGTCGCATGCTTGACCGACTCGAAGCGGTGCTGCAGCAGCATCGACACCGGCAGGGCAGGGAATTTGCGCTGCGCCAGCGCCAGGATCGAATCGTAAGGCGTGATCAGTACCGTGGCCTGCACCCGGCGCTGCATCGCCACCTGCACCGCCACGCCGGAACCGAGGCTGCGCCCTACCACGGCAATGCGGGTCGGGTCGACCTTGTGGTGTTTGCACAGCCAGTCGACCTGCATGCAGGCGTCGGCCACCAGCATTTCTTCTCCCGGCTCGCCATGCGAATCGCCATAGCCGCGGTAGTTCAGGGTCAGTACCGTCATGCCGGGGAACAGGTTGCCGGCGTCGCGCACCAGCCATGAAACTTCTTCCGAGCGTCCACCGAAATACACCACTGCGGGACGCACGCCCGGTTCGCGCGGCGTCATCAGCCAGCCCGCCAGGCGCGTGCCGTCGTCGCCGCGCAACACGATCGCACGCGTGCGATGGCCGCTGCTGCGCGGGCTTTGCACCTCGCGCTTGACGGTGGGATTGAACAGCAGCTTGCGCTGGCCTGCCATGAGAAGGGCGGTCAATCCGGCCCAAACGAAACCCACGGCGCCAGCGGCGGCGGCCACTTTGCGTGAATGGTTCATGTACCTTAGTATGCTCCTAATGCTGAGCAAACTGCGTTAAGCAACGCACCAATGTCAGATTGCGGCAACACACTTACAAGGATGACCATGCCCACCATTGATCCGCGCGTCGACGAGTACATCGCCAGGTCGGCCGAATTTGCCCAGCCCATCCTGAACCACCTGCGCCAGGTGATTCACGCGGCCTGCCCGGAGGTGACGGAAACCATCAAGTGGAGCATGCCGAATTTCGACTACCACGGGATCATTTGCAGCTTCGCGGCCTTCAAGCAGCATTGCGCCCTGAATTTCTGGAAGGCGGAATTGCTGATCGCGGCCGAAGACGACAAAGGCAAGGAAGCGATGGGCCAGTTCGGCCGCATTACCTCGATCAAGGACTTACCATCCAAGAAAGAGCTGACGGCTTACATCAAGAAGGCGATGAAGCTCAACGAAGAAGGCACCAAGGTCGCGCGGCCGAAAGCAGCGCCGCGCGAACTGGTCGTGCCGGATTACTTCATCGCGGCACTGGAAGCCAACCCGGCCGCGTATGAAGTGTTCAACAGTTTCTCGACCAGTGCCAAGCGCGAATACTGCGAGTGGCTGATCGAAGCCAAAACCGCGGCCACGCGCGACAAGCGCATGGCCCAGGCGGTTGAATGGATTGCCGAAGGCAAGAAGCGCAACTGGAAGTACGAGAACTGCTAGCCGCCGTTTAAGGCATCACCATCAGCTGCAAGCCGGACGCCGTGCCCGGCGCATGGTAGACGCGCTGGGTGGCCTTCACGAAGTCTTCCGGCTTCGCATTCGGGATGTTGGTAAAGGTCTGCGGGTTCAGGTCCACCAGCGGGAACCAGCTGCTCTGCACATGCACCATGATGCGGTGGCCGCGGCGGAAGGTGTGCTGCACGTCGCCCAGCTGGTAGCTGAGCGGTTCCACCTTGCCCGGCACGAAAGGCTCGGGCTTTTCAAAGCTGTTGCGGAACTTGCCGCGCAGCGGATTGCCGCGCACCAGCTGCTGGTAGCCGCCCATCTTCACTGAAGGCGGCGCCACATCCTTGTGCTTCTCTTCTTCCTTGTCCTGCGGGTAGTCGTTCGGATAGACGTCGATCAGCTTGACCACGAAGTCGCTGTCGGTGCCGGTGGTGGAGACGAACAGCTTGGGCGTCACCGGACCGGCGATGGTCACGTCTTCTTCCAGCACGTCGCTCTGGTACACCAGCACGTCCGGGCGGGTCGAGGCGAAGCGCTGGTCCGACACCATGTACTCGCGCGGCACGCCGGTTGCCGGGTAGCCGATGTAAGGCACCGGCTTGCGCGGGTCGCTGACGTATTCGTCGAAGGAAGCGCCGGCTGCAGGCTGGGTCCAGCTCAGGGTGCCGTTGGGGCCCAGGTACAGCATCTTCGCTTTGGCCTGCACCGGCGGCCAGGCGGTGTACTGGCGCCAGACGTTGGTGCCGGTCTCGAAGGTGTTGACGGCGGCAATCGGCTGCGCCGGTTTGACGCCTTTCAACTGCTCCTCGAAGAAGGGGAACAGCAGCTTCTTGTTGAAATGCTCGCTGGTCTTGCTGTCGAACTTCACATGGCCCAGGCGCTTGCCCTCGCCGCCGGCCCAGCCGCCGTGCGACCACGGGCCGATCACCAGGCCGTTATAGATGCCGGGATTGTTCTTGCCGACTGCGCGGTAGATCGAGAACGGGCCGGCCGGATCTTCCGCATCGAACCAGCCGCCGACGGTCATCACCGCGGCTTTGACGTTCTTCATGTGCGGCGCCAGGTTGCGCGATTTCCAGAATTCGTCGTACGTGTCGTGGTCAATGGTCGGCTTCAGGTAGGCGAGCTGCTTGGGCTGCATGCCTGCCAGGATGTTCGACAGCGTCAGGCGCTGCAGGAAATAGTCGTAGCCGCTGGTGGTCCCGTAATCGAATTCGCCCCAGGTCTTGGGCAAGGGGGATGGGTTCTTTTCTTCCGTGAAGGCGGCGTAGAAATCGAAGTTCGCTGCCAGCATGAAGGCGCCGCCATGGTAGGAATCGTCGCCCATGAACAGGTCCGTAACGGGTGCCTGCGGCGAGGCCGCCTTGATCGCCGGGTGCGAATCGATGATGCTGGCCGAGGTGTAGAAGCCGGGATAGCTGATGCCGTAGATGCCGACCTTGCCGTTATTGTTGGCCACATGCTTGAGCAGCCAGTCGACGGTGTCGTGCATGTCGCGGCTCTCGTTGCCTTCGCCCGCTTCCAGTGCGGTCTTGGCATGCGGTGTCATTTCCTGCCATTTGCCTTCGGACATATAGCGCCCGCGCACGTCCTGCTTGACGAAGATGTAGCCGGCGTCGCTGAAGTCGGCCGAAGGGCCCAGGCGGCGCGGGAAGAAGTCCGGTCCGTACTGGAGCTGGCCGTCTACGTTCACGCCCGCGCTGTAAGGCGTGCGTTCGATCAGGAAGGGGTAGGCCTTGCTCGCATCCTTCGGCACGTAGACCGCCGTGAACAGGCGCACGCCGTCGCGCATCGGGATGCGGAATTCGTACTTGGTGTAGGAGGAACGCAGGTCCGGTTTGTCATCAGGCGCCGCATGGGCGGCGCCTGCAAAGGCCAGTGCAAGGGAAAGGGTGAGGGGGCTCAGTTTGGAAAGCATGGGTCCTGTTAAAAGTTACTTAGATTTCTCCCGGTCGAAGGCGGGCCCGCGCTTCGTAAAGGCGCAGGCTGGCCAGTTTTCCGGCGTAGATGGCGCTGTCGCCACGTGTGGTGCTGTTCAAGATGGCCAGCGACATATGCTTGTCGGCTTCTTTCAGGTTGCCCAGCTCGAATGCGGCTTTGGCCAGCCAGAAGTGGAACTCATGGTAGTAAGGAGCGCGCTGCACTTCGCGCACGAACATCGCGCGTGCCTTCTGGTAGTTCCCTTCCGCCATAGCCTTCTGGCCGATGTGGAAGAAGTAGAACGGCGGGTAGGGCTCCAGGCGCGCCAGCTCGGCCTTGTATTTGGCCGACTCTTCGGTCTTGCCCAGTGCATTGGTCACTTCGGACAGGTTGAACAGGATGACCGTGTTGAGCGGGTCGTGCTGTTGGGCGAAGCGCAGCGTTTGTTCTGCCAGGAGCATGTCGCCATGGCGCTGGTAGACGGTGGACAGGGTGTTATACCCCATCAGGAAACTGGGCTCGTATTCGATGGCGGCACGCGCCCACCAGTAGGCTTCATCGAGCTTGCCCTGCACCAGCGCCTCCGCCGAGCGGTTGTTCATGAACATGGCGACGACGGTGCGTTCCGAAATGATTTCAGTTGGCATCAACTCGGCATCCGGCGGCGGCAGGAAGTCGATGGTCACCGATTGGGCGGTGTCGTAGGTGCGGGCAGTATCGTATTTGGGCTTGCTCAACACCAGGTTGACGTGGCCGCTGCTGAAGTACAGCGAACCGGCACGGCTCCAGGTGTCTTCGCTGGTGATGCGCTGGAACTGCACGTCCAGTCCCAGCTCCCGCGCAAAGGCGGCGGTCATGATGACCAGCGACATGCAGTTTCCTGCGCGGGCTTCAAAAGCCTGCGCTGCGGTGCGCGTGGTTTCGGAGTCGTATTCGAGGCGAAGCCGGTCGCGATGGTACAGCGCTTCATACAGCGCCTGGTGCTTTGAGCCGCTGTTGCCGGCCGCTATGCGGATCCTGGCTGCATACGCCTTCATTTCCGGCGTCAGCTCGAAGACCTGTTCCGGCGTGATCATGCCTGCCGGTTTGGTGAAAGCAGCGTCGGAAAACAGGGCGCGTTCAGGCGCTGTCACTGCCGGCGGACCGCTTGCGCAGCCAGCCAGCAATGCAGCGAAAATCAATGTTGACAGTAGTTTCATTGCGGCGTCTCCTCACCTCTATGAAACAAGTATGTGCGCGTCTCAGGGGGCTGTCAATTCGACGGTAATGTCGTCGATTCCCAGGGTTGCCAGGGCATCGCGCAGGTCGTCGATTTCCGCTTCCACGTCGTCCCCGACGTCGAGGCGGCGGTCGGCATGCGCCAGTTCGCCGGCTGCCCCGATCAGTTGCACGCCGAGGGCTGCATCTTCATCGGTTTCCACCAGCGTGATGACGGCGCGGGCTGGGCCATGGCCGTCCAGTGCGGCGCCGAATTCGGCCATCATGGCCAGCATCCAGTATTCGGCTTTGCCTTGCTGCAGGGCGCCATGGAACAGGTCCTGGTACAGGAAGTTCAGGCGCAGCCCGGCGGCGCGGCCGGCGCCGGCCAGGCAGCGCTGCACCAGCGGCGCGGCGGAAACGGTCCAGTCCTGGTAGCGCTGCATGCGCGCTTCGAACCAGGCATCCTGCTTCTTGCCGGCGGCAGGCATGGCGTAGAACGGGTCGTCGGCACGCTTCAGGGCGAAGCCGAGCAGGAAGCGCAACTCGACAGCTTCATCCCCGGCGCCGAAAGCGGCAGGCTGCCAGCCGGCGATGCTGCGCAGCAGGGCAGGGGCTTCGGCGACTTTCTTGTCCATCATGGCCGCTGCCGCTTCATGCACCATGGCGTTCAGCTGGCTGGCGCTGATGGCTTCCATTTCAGCCAGGTCATAGGCGTGCTGAACCAGCACCACCTTGGCTTTCGGGCCTTCCAGGCCGGCGCTGGTAAAGCTGTCCAGCAGGGCCGCATAAGCTTCTTCGTCCTGGAAGCCTTCCGCTTCGCGCAGGCCGCCCTGGCTGTGCACGAAGACGGGGATGGCAAAGGCGTTGATTTCCATTTCCGGGCCGTCGCCTTTGCGCAGCAGCACGGTGCCGGCATCTTCTTCGATGGCTTCCTTCAGCGTGCGGTAGGCGTCGGCGTCTTCGCCGCGCGCCAGCTCGAGCGCGCCGTAGAGGACGGCGTCTTTGCCATGGCGCAGGTAGCGCCGCACGGCATGGCGCAGGTCTTCTTCCTGTGCCAGCGCGAGGCTGAACAGTTCCTGGCTCAGGGTTTCATCTTTGTCGGCGGGAGGATGGTTTGGCTTGCGTGGTGCTGGGCGCTTGTTCTTCGTCTTTTGCATGCGGCTCAGTGTTCAATGTGGAAGGTTTCGTGCAGTTCGTCCAGCAGGTCGGCGGTTTCGTCCTCGTTCATGCCGAGGTGGCGGCAGGCTGCCTCGCCGCCTTTTTCCCATTCCAGCGAAGCACTGTTGCCGTGGTAGCGCTGGATGGCGCGTTCGGCCAGCACGGCGCCGGCGACCAGGGAGCGGATCGCGTCGTCGGTGGCGTCATCGCACAGTACTTCGTAATCGTGGTGGTGCAGGATGGCCCAGGACACGTCGGGCGACAGGCCCCAGTTGCGCGCCAGCAGGCAGCCGATGGCGGCGTGGTTGGTCGTGTGGCGCGCGTCTTCGATCTCGGTGAACTTGCGGCTGGCGGCGCCGTTGCAGATGTCCAGCGTCTGGCCGTAATCGTCGAAGCGCGCCATCAGGATCGGGATGCCGATGTCGCAGAACAGGCCGAAGGTGTGGGCGATATCGGGCGGCGCCAGGCGCAGCTTGCGCGAAATGAAGACCAGGGCCTGGGCGCGGCAGGACGATACTTCCCAGAACTGGTTGAGGGCCGGGTTGTTGGCGCCGACCGCTTCGCGCGCCAGGATGCCAGTCAGCATGGCGGCGCACTGGTTGATGCCGAGGAAGTTGATGGCTTGCTCGACCGATTTGGCCTTGCGTGCCGCGCCATAGAACGGCGAGTTGGCCAGCTTCAACAGGGCGCCCGACATGCCGACGTCGTTGCCGATGATGCGCGCGATGGCGCGCGGCGACGGGTCGTCCTGCGCCAGTTCGCGCTGCAGGTCGACCAGCAGGCTGGGACGCGGCGGGATGCGGATGGAGCGCAACAGCGCGTCTTCTGCGGTCGTGTTTTGGGCCGGGAGCCGGGCTGCTGCTGTTGTCATTTTGCTTCGAGAGTTGTTCTGCTGGCGGGCACCGCCATTATCGCCTGTTTTTTGCCTGCAACCCGGGGCACGAATGAGTTTTTTTTCATGCATAAATGGCAGGATTGCTACAATCTGTAGCATGTCTTCTCACATTTTGGCCGGGATCGATTTCAGTGCACCTGCACAGCAAGTGGCGCGCCGACTGATCGGCGTGACGGTGCTCGTCAATGGCGTTGGCGGCCGCATTGTCGAGGTAGAGGCCTATGACCGGGAAGATCCGGCTTCACATGCCTTTGTCGGCAAGACTGCGCGCAATTTCGCCATGTTCGGGCCGCCGGCGCATGCCTATGTCTACCTGTCCCATGGCATCCATTGGTGCATGAATTTTGTGTGTCGGGAGGAGGGGCATGGAGCCGGGGTCCTGATCCGGGCTATCGAGCCGCTGGAAGGGATCGGGCAGATGCAGGCGCGGCGCGGCATGGAAGACGTGCGGCTGCTGTGCTCCGGGCCGGGACGGCTGGCGCAGGCGATGGGCGTGACGCGCGAACTGAATGCCATGCCGCTTGGCGCGGCGCCGTTCGAACTACTGCCGCGCAAGGGGCGGGTGCAGATCGTGGTCGGGCCGCGCATCGGGATTTCAAAGGCGGTGGACGTTCCCTGGCGCTTCGGCCTGGCCGGTTCGCCGTTTGTCAGCCGCCCATTCCGCTAAGCCCTGCCGCGCACGCATCGGACTGTGCGCCGCCCGCCGCTCGCCACCGCACGCCACATCAGTGCCGTCCGCGCCATCCGCGCATTCTTCGTCGCCTTCCGGCCAGCGGTTTCCGCTCTTGCCGCGGTTCCTGTCGTTGCCTGCACCACGCGCATCGGACGTCCTCTCATCGTCCAGTTCAAACACCGAGACCGCCTGTGCCAGGCCGGCCGCCTGCTCCTGCAGGCTGGCCGCCGCTGCCGCGGCCTGTTCAACCAGAGCCGCATTCTGCTGCGTGACATCATCAATCTGCCCCAC
>JBCNOP010000211.1:0-9048 GCA_039593775.1 Pseudoduganella sp. | reverse complement strand
TAATATTCCACAGTGGAACTACAATAACGTGAAGACGCCTCTGCGGCAAGGAAAACTGCCTCTAAAATGCTCTTATATAAAGGAGTGGTCCCGCCTCTGTGGTGCGAATGGTCTTGATACCGCTTGCTGCAGGAATCTCGAATTCATAACTGGCAAGTAAACTGCCGGGCTGCATTTCGCGCTGGGCTTTCTGCCACAAGGCCGGCATGGCTGCCGGCGACAGGTAGGCAAACACCAGGTCGTATTCTGCAAAGTTCAACTGTTCATAGTCGCCACGTTCGAAACGCGCACGGCTGCCGGACAAGGCGGCACGCAGCCGCGACAGCAGCCACGGCACCGGCGCCAGTTCGACGCCCACCACTTCCGATTCCGGCCGTGCGGCCGCAAGGTGCAAAGTAAAGCCCCCAAGGCCACTGCCGATGTCGATGATGCGCAGCGCCCTGCCCGGTGGCAGCTCGGCCAGCACGGTGCGCCACACGGCGGGATTGGAAGGATAGTAAGGAACCTGGGTGCGGTATGTGGACCAGTACCAGCCCAGCAAAACCAGGAAGGCAGCGGCAGCCAGCCAGGGCGGCATGTGCAGCGCCAGCCCGGCCAAGAGAGCAATCGGAAACAGGAACTGGATCGGCAGCCACCAGCGCGCCAGGCCAACCTTCCAGCTGATGAGGGCAGCCAGCGAACCTTGCAGCAGCGCGGCTTGCAGCAGGGTCAGGCCATGACCGATCGATTCAAGCGCAACAGCCAGCGCCGCGCATGGCAGCAGCGCGCCAGCCTGGACCAGCAGCGCCTGGAAAGCGGGAGTTCTCGAAATCATTGCGGAAGTATACCGAGGCCAGGGCCTCTGGCATATCGGTGCCTGACCCTGCGGGTCAGGCATCGCCTTGCAGGTTTGTGGTAACTGCTTGGCGCCGCAAATATAAACCGGTAAAGCGGTGTCAGACCCGCAGGGTCTGACACCTTACATTCAAGCAGCGACCGCTTCGGCAGCATCCTTGGCCTTGCGGGTCTTGCCGGCACGCGAAGGCATATGGCACAGGCCGCACTTGTAGTCGCGGTTCAGGTCCATGGCGTCGACCACGAACTTGCCTTTGCAGCAAGTGCAAGGTTTGAGCTGCAGCATATTGCTGCCTGCGAATTTGACCAGGGTCCAGGCCCGCGTCAGCGAGAGCAGCGGCTCTTCACCGGCGGCTGGCGGCATCTGTTCCAGGTAGAGCTGGTAGGCCTTCATCACGGCATGGATGCCGGTGGCGCCTGCGTGCTCGACCAGGAAGTTATGGATATTCATGAACAGCGACGAGTGGATGTTCGGCTGCCAGGTCAGGAACCAGTCGGTCGAGAAAGGCAACATGCCCTTCGGCGGCGACACGCCCTTCAGCTCCTTGTACAGCTTGAGCAGGCGCTCGCGCGACAGCGACACTTCGGTTTCCAGCAGTTGCAGGCGGGCGCCCAGGTTGATCAGCTCGATGGCCAGCTGGATTTCCTGCGCTTCGGTCACCACACTCTTCTTGCTCATGGCGTCGCTCCTTAAGCGATTTCTTCAACAGCCTGGCCGGCCATCAGGATGGCGGCGTGGGACTGTGCCAGGGAACGGTCTTTATTGTAGTTGGTCAGCATGCCGAGGATGGCGCTGTCGTCGAAACGGAAACGGGCCAGCATCATGTTGCCGCCTGCGAGCTTCAGGATCTGGGCATTGCTCATGCCTTCGATCAGGTCGGCGATGTCGGCGGAAATGCCCAGGCGGAAGATCGCGGTGACTTTGTCAGCGCGAATCATCTGCTGCGCCAGCATCAGGTAGCTCAGGTTCGCGTCGCGGATTTCAGCCATCATGTCGTTTGCGGTCATGTCCATCTCCAGTCAGTTTCAGCTTGCAACGCAATTTTCGTTGCTGTTGAGATACATTCTGCTGGAGAGGCGATAAAGCGCAAAGAGGCCGCACTCTGTATTTTGGGTCGGGAATAGGCGAAGGAACCCCGTAGGATTTTGTCCTACAGAGGGCTGCCCATAGAGGGGCAACGCCAGTACTGGCGCGGGTTTGCGGGGCGTTCGGTCTCGCTGAAAACACAGGAGCCGAGGGTAAAAATGCGATATCGCTGAGATGCTTTTTTGCGACATCTGAACTGGTAACGGCAGGGTTTTGGAGAACTTTAGGGTTCTGAGCAAAAAATTTTAAGTTTTTTTCACTCAATCCAAACTGCCGAACAGCAAGCCTTTTACCGGGCTTCTAAAAACGGTAACGGCAGGGGTTTGGGGAACTTTAGGGGTTTTTGAAAAAATTTTTGAAAATTTTTTGGTTCTTTATAAATCAATGGCTTAGACCGCAAAACCGATAGTGCGGTGTCTGACCCGCAAGGTCAGACACCGGGACTGCGACTGCCGCGTATCGGTGTCTGACCCTGCGGGTCAGACACCGGTTTGCCGGTTTTAGGGCCGGAAAGGTTGCTACAATCTCACTTTGTTTAAGTCTCAAGGAAAACACCCGCATGATTTCCCGTTCCGACTGCCTGGCCCGCGACGCTGCGGACACCCTGGCGCCACTGCGCGAGCAGTTCGACCTGCCAGCCGGCGTGATTTATCTCGATGGCAACTCCCTGGGCGCCCGCCCGAAAGCCGCCCTCACCCGCGCCACCGAGGTGATCGCCAGGGAATGGGGCAAGGACCTGATCACCAGCTGGAACACCGCCGGCTGGTTCGAAATGCCGAAACGCCTGGGCGACAAGCTGGCCCCGCTGGTCGGCGCCAGGCACGGCGAAGTGGTGGTCACCGACACCACTTCGATCAACCTGTTCAAAGCCCTGGCCGCTGCCCTGCATGCGCAGGCGCACACCGGCCGCAAGATCATCCTCACCGAGCGCTCAAACTTCCCGACCGATATCTATATGGCCCAGGGCCTGACCTCCTGGCTCGAGCGCGGCTATGAAGTGCGGCTGGTCGACAGCCCGGACCAGCTCCCGGCCGCCATCACCGCCGACGTCGCCGTGGTCATGCTGACCCACGTGAACTACCGCACCGGCTACCAGCACGACATGGCTGCCACCAGCGCCCTCGCCCACCAGCACGGCGCGCTGATCGTGTGGGACCTGGCACATTCGGCAGGCGCGGTGCCGCTCGACCTGCACGCGGACGGCGCCGACTTCGCCGTCGGCTGCACTTATAAATACCTGAACGGCGGCCCCGGCTCGCCAGCCTTCATCTGGGTCCCCGAGCGCAACCAGGACAAATTCAGCCATCCGCTGTCCGGCTGGTGGGGCCACGCCAACCCGTTTGCGATGGCGCCCGACTTTGCGCCAACCAAAGGCATCGGCCGTGCACTGTGCGGCACCCAGCCAATCACCTCGCTGGCCATGGTGGAATGCGGCCTCGACGTCTTTGCGCAAACCACGATGGATGCGGTGCGCGCCAAATCGCTGTCCCTGACCGACTTGTTCATCGCCCTGGTGGAGCAGCGCTGCGCCAACCACCCACTGGGCCTGGTCACTCCACGCGATCACGTGCGCCGCGGCTCGCAAGTCAGCTTCACCCACCCGCACGGCTACGCCGTGATGCAAGCCCTGATCGCGCGCGGCGTGATCGGCGATTACCGCGAGCCCGAGATCATGCGCTTCGGCTTCACGCCGCTGTACACCAGCTTCGCGGACGTGTGGGATGCGGTCGAGATCCTGAAGCAGATCCTGGACGATAAAGCCTACGACATCACTGCCGCACGCGGCGCAGTCACCTGAGAACGATATGACCGAAGAAAAGAAAGGCGCCGAATGGCATGGCGCGCAGATGGACTTCTCCAAGTCCATGAGCTATGGCGACTACCTGGGCCTGGAAAAGATCCTGAACGCACAGCACCCGCTGTCGCCAAACCATAATGAGATGCTGTTCATCGTGCAGCACCAGACCAGCGAGTTGTGGATGAAGCTCATGCTGCACGAGCTGCATGCCGTGGTCGACCACATCCGCCGCGACGACCTGCCGCCGGCCTTCAAGATGCTGGCCCGCGTGGCACGCATCATGGACCAGCTGGTGCATGCCTGGGACGTGCTGGCGACCATGACGCCGCCCGAATACACGGCGATCCGCCCTTACCTGGCATCGTCGTCCGGTTTCCAGTCGCACCAGTACCGCGAAATCGAATTCATCCTCGGTAACAAGAACGCCAATATGCTGGCGGTACACCAGCAGGCGCCGGAGGCGCACGCCCTGCTCGACGCGGCGCTGCACGCGCCTTCGCTGTACGATGAAGCGATCCGCCTGCTGGCCCGCAACGGCCTGCATATCGATGCCGGCCGCCTTAACGGCGACTGGACCCAGCCGACCGTGGCCAACGAGTCGGTCCAGAACGCCTGGCTCGAGGTGTACCGCGACACGACGCGCTACTGGGCCCTGTACGAGCTGGCGGAAAAGCTGGTCGACATGGAAACCGCCTTCCGCTTCTGGCGCTTCCGCCACGTCACCACCGTGGAACGCGTGATCGGCTTCAAGACCGGCACGGGCGGCACTGCCGGCGTCTCCTATCTCCGCAAAATGCTGGATGTGGTACTGTTCCCGGAATTATTTGCTCTAAGGACCGCCCTGTGAAACGCTTGTTCGCTGCCTTGCTGGCCGCGGCCTGCGCGCTGCCAGCAATGGCACGCGACGACCGCCCCGGCGTTTTTGATTACTACGTGATGTCGCTGTCCTGGTCGCCTGAATACTGCGATGGCCGGGGTGGCAACGACCCGGTGCAGTGCGCCACCGGCCGCCAGCTTGGCTTCGTGCTGCACGGCCTGTGGCCACAGTTCGAACGCGGCTATCCGGAAAGCTGTGGACGCAGCAGGATTTCGAACAGCCTGCGCGACCAGTACGAGTCACTCTATCCTTCACCCAAGCTGCTGTTCCATGAATGGAACAAGCACGGCTCCTGCTCCGGCCTGCAGCCCCAGGATTACCTGGCGCTGAGCGCCAAGCTGCGCGACAGCCTGAAGATCCCGGCCGCCTTTGCACGTCCGCAGCAGCCGGTGCGCATCACGCCCGGCCAGTTCGAGGCTGAATTCCACAAGGCCAACGCGTGGCTGGCAAAAGACTCGGTGCTGCCTGTGTGCGGCGCCGGCGGCCGGTTCCTGCGTGAAGCACGCGTATGCTTCAGCAAGGATGGCAAATCGCGCAGCTGCTCGCAAGAATCCATCGCCTATTCGCAAAAGAGCTGCGGCCAGGCCACCTTCCTCATGAAGAACGTCAAATGAGCGTCCTGACGTTGGCCGGCTTGTGGAATTCCGGCCCCCAACACTGGCAAACACACTGGGAAAAGAAACACGGCTGGACACGAGCCCCGCACCGCGACTGGGAAACTCCCGACCGCGAAGAATGGGTGCGTGAACTGGATGCAGCCATTGCTGCCTGCCCGCAACCGCCAGTGCTGGCGGCGCACAGCCTGTCCTGCACCCTTGTCACATGGTGGGCAGCGGCCCATCGCGACGACGCGGCCCAGCGTATTGCTGGCGCCTTCCTGGTCGCACCAAGCGACGTCGATGCGCCAAGCTACCCTGACTGCACCACCGGCTTCCAGCCGATGCAATTGGCGGCCCTGCCCTTCCCATCCATTGTGGTGGCCAGCGAGAACGATATTTACGTCAGCACCGAGCGGGCGCGCCAGTTCGCCCAAGCCTGGGGCAGCCAGCTGCACCTGATCGGTGACGCCGGCCATATCAACGGCGACGCCGGCTATGGCCCCTGGCCGGAGGGCGAAGCCTTGCTGCTCGCGTTCTGCCGCAGAGTGCAGCGTTAAGCGTGCGCCGCGCAAGCCACGCTTGCAGCGACAATAAGCGCGCTGTACTGCGCGCCTGCTTGCAATTACACGGGGGGAACCGTTACCGCGGGCTCGCGAACTTTGAGGAGCCACCTAATGGGAACTCAGCTGAAAAAGGGGCTGGCAACACTGGCCCTGGTCGCCGCTTGCGGCGCCGCGCAAGCGGATCCACTCGTCTTTAACGCCGCACTCAGCGGCGCGGCAGAATCACCGCCGAACGCTTCGACCGGCATGGGCGATGTGACCGTGCTGTTCGATATCGATAACCACTACATGACCATTGCAGCCAGTTTCACGGACCTGACAGGCCTGAGCGGTGCTGCCCACATCCATTGCTGCACAGCCGTGCCGGGCGATGGCACTGCAGGTGTCGCTACCATGCTGCCGACCCTGACCGGCTTCCCGGAAAACGAAACCAGCGGCAGTTATGCCTCGTTCTTTGACACGTCGCAGGAATCGTTCTGGAACCCGACCTTCCTGGCCAATAACGGCGGCAGCACGGCCGGCGCCGAGGCAGCGCTGTTGGCCGGACTGAATGCCGGCGCCGCTTATTTCAATATCCACTCGAACGTCTACCCGGGTGGTGAAATCCGCGGCTTCCTGGCAGCGCCGATTCCCGAGCCGGCACAGATCCTCATGCTGCTGGCCGGCCTGCCCTTGCTGTTGCTGCGCAAGAGGGAAACTTAGCGAGGGATCGGGTTGCGCGACGCCACGTTCAGCATGTTCCAGGAACGGATGACCGCAACCACGAAGCCCAGTTCCGCGATCTCTTCGTCGGAGAAATGCTCTTTGACACGGGCGTAAGCTGCGTCGTCGGGATCGCGGACTGGAATCGCATTGATCAACTCCGACCATTCCAGCGCAGCGCGTTCGCGCTCGCTGAAGAATGGCGCCTCGCGCCAGCCAGCCACCGCATTCACGTGGCGCGGATCGACGTCCATCTTCAGCAAGTCCTGGTAGTGCATGTCAATGCAAAAGCCGCAGCCATTGATCTGCGACACCCGCAGCAGGACCAGGTCCACCAGCTTCTTGCCCAGCAATTCGCGGTTCAGGCCATTCGACAGCGCCAGCAGGTTCTGGAACGATTTCTGGGACAGTTGGAAGTAGTTGTAACGCAGGGTGCTCATGGAAAATCCTTTCGGTCTGAGGGTAAAGACCGCACTGTGCGGCCTTCTTATCCATTAGACGGAGCAGCCTGCAGGTTTGTGACAGCCGGGCCAAAAATAATCTTGAGCCGTGCGAGCCCGGACTTTGCCGCGATATGAACTGCATGGTGAACCAAGGTTTTCTGGCCCTCGTTGCGGCCAAAAGCGTCACTCATCCTATAACTTTGGATCGTGCTATATTGCAAATTTTTAAATAACGTTTGGCTGCCGAAAACATTACCTGCTCCCGTGCTGAGTTGGTTTCCTGGGCCGAGGTATCGATAGGGTAGGCTTTTGAAGCCGTCGCCTAACGGCCAATTGCAGACGGTCATGTTATATTGCCAATTCTTGAAATATTACAAGTTTGGCATTGATGAACTACAGTGGAGCAATCACTAAGGATTTGTCGCGGCTGATCGAGCTACTGAGTTCGCGGTGCACCGATCGAGAAACTATCGACTGGCTGCAACGTGTCGCGCTGGATCGCGGGAAGTGGCACGATGCTCACGGAGTCTTTAATCACATTCGCGGCAAGTTCTTGAAGGCCGAGCGCAAAGGAAATGCGAACGAGGCTGCGCAGTATCGCTTTGAAGAAATCTGTGCGAAGACGCTATACAACCTCAGCGGTGCATCGGCCCCGTTTGATTCGGACTCCCCCTACTGGATAGTTCCAAACGCAATTGCGTTTGCCCGGCGCGTTGGTATCCCTGACTCCGAGGTACTCGCTTGTGTAACCCTTCAAGGTGAAGAACGCGACGCCGAGTCGCGCGGTTAATTGACGCGAACGGCCAAGAGCGGACAAACATAGCTGAATTTTCGAGATGAAAGCGAATGTGAGATTTTTCTTCACCCTATTATTGTGGCTTGCTTCTATCGACGCTTCTGCAGGTGCTAAAGATGCCCAAGCCATTTCGTTGGCAAAGTTCCCTGGGGCGAATGCAGATTTAAAGGTCAAGCTCGAGTGCTTGAGGAAGAAGTCTTACCCAGCCGATATAGAAATCTGTGGCTTGTCAGGATTTGGAACCTCGGCCCATCAAAACAAGATAGAGGATTGCCTGAACTCGAAGAGCGGAAAAACAATCCCCCTTCCAAATGCCAAGATGATGCTAGTCGTGCAGTGCTCGAGAATGAGGGTCGCAGCCGAGTTTGAAAAGATCGAGGGGAAGTATTCGGTCATAAGCATTGCTGAGCTTGTAGACTAGCAGTGCTAGTGGGCTACAGCAAACGGCCAATAACGGCCTGTCAGTGACAGGCGATCTTGCGTAAAGATTTGATGGACTTGGAATGGATTTTTCTGAAGAATTTGACAACTGGCTGGCTTCGGCATTCGCTGTAGACGTTCCAGACACAGTCGTGGCGTACTCGTTCAACATATTTGAAATAGATTCGTCGGACGCGAAATATGGAATTGAGTTGATTGGTGCAGGCGAATTCGATGCTGACGACATGGACTGGGCATGCGATGAGGCATGGGTCCCGAATCCGCGTGCGTTGATTATTCCGCTTGCCTTTGCAAACGGGGACTGGGAAGCGTGTCTGGTCAGCGCTAAACAACTTGTGCACAGATCGCTTGGCCGGGCTTCACGTGCTTCTACTAAAATAAAGACTGCCGAGGCAGTCGCCATCGGGTTTGTCGATGGGGACCTGGAGCTGGTCTGGCAGCGTTAGCTGGAATCGGCCAGTAGCTGCCCTTCGACCACACCTATTTCTCTCTATTTCCCCATACTGGCCGTATGCGTGTTTTGTCGGTTTTGTTAGTACAGGATGCGCGTACAAAGAAATAGCACGGGCCCATGCGGTACAAGGGCTCTTGCCTCGAAGGTAGGCCAGTGTTATATCGCAGGCGCCCATGTTATATTGCTAATTTGCGATATATAACACGTTGAGCTTCGTAACAACGCATGCTGAAGATTTCGAAAATCCTTTCAAGCGCTTTTGTTAGCGTCTTCCTGTTGCCAAGCGTAAGTCATGCTGGTGACGAAATGATCGCCGTTGTGCTCACACCAACAACTGCCTCTTTTGTTGGCGGGGCGGGAGTGTCCACCCTCTCGCGTGGTGAAGTCGTACGAGTTCTCAAACGGCACGGAGCGACGATTGATGCGGAACGCTTGGACGACCCACCGAATTGGG
>JBCNOP010000210.1:0-9207 GCA_039593775.1 Pseudoduganella sp. | reverse complement strand
GCGGCGGCGCCGAGCAGGGCATCGCGGTTGTTGGGATCTTGCAGCAGGGCGAGGTCGTATTGCTGGTGCGCCGTCGCCAGGTCGCCGGATTTCAGGGCGGCGTAGCCATTCTGGACAGCCGGCGCAATTTGTGCGGGCGCCGTGCCGCGCACAAACTGCACGTTTCCGGTGTCGCCGATTGCGGTTTTCAGTGTTGCGCCTGCCTCTTTGTGGGCGGCGGTGTCGCCTTGGCGCCGTACCGGCGATTCCGGGCGGTGCGTCCTGACGGGTTCACTCGCCTGGCTTTGCGTTGCTGGTCCTTCGTGCACAGTGGCTGGCACCGGTGCCGCGGAGCCTTCGGCGCGGACCTGGCGGGCCGCACGTTCGGCTGCATCACGCATCGCTTCCGCGCGAATTGCCGGGTCGGTGATGGCAGCCAGCTGTTCGGGCGTTGGAATGGTCACGTCGGCATCGGGACGGGTTGGAGGCGCTTTGGCTGCCGTAGATGGCGGACTGGCCGGAGCTACGCCTCCACTGTCAACCGAACCCGCGCCGATGAGACCGGGCGCCCCGGCCGCGCCACCAGCCATCGTGCCAGCAGCTTCGGCTGTCGCCGCAGCGCCGGCAGGTGGGCTGGCCTGCAGGCCGGGATCAGCGCCAAGCGGCGTGACGTAAGGCGTCACCGGAATCGGCGCTCCTTGCTGCGAGCCGGCCAGCACGGCCGGTGGCGAGCCGGGCGCCGGCATCGGAACCTTGGGCAATTGTGCTCCGGGGCCGGGCGCTGAAACAGCACGCCAATAGATAAACGCAAATACGGCAAGCAAGGCAGCCAGGGTTCCAGCCAGTATTGCAAGCCGGCGCTGCGACGAGGCGATTGCCCGTGGCAGCCTTTGCCCGCGTAGAGCGCCGGGACCACCGCTTGCATTGACGCCGGCGCTGTCCGGAGCATGGCCGGTGGCGCGCGTGGTGCGGGGCGCATCGGACATGCCCGCGGCCGGCGGCATCCGCGGCGTGGACGGTGCGGTGGGAGGGCGCACTGGTTCATGGCGCGCCTGTGGCGGCACTGGGTCATGTGCAGCCTCTTGCGCCGCGACGACCGGTGGCTCGGCATCGAGGGGTTCGAGCCGCCACGAATCCGGCATCACGGCAAACGCCGGACCGCCTTCGATCGGCGGAGGGGAGGGAACGGCATCTGCGCCAAATGGCGCCTGCCCGAGGTCGTCGCCGTATTCCGTATCGTGCCCGCTTTGCGCACGGGCGCGTTCGGCCTTGCGCAAGGCCTGCATGAGCAAGCTCATAATTCCCCCGGAGGCCGCGCGGGCATAAGATAGCGGTAGTTGCGGTAATCGCCGGCCAGGCTCGCGTCCTTCACCACCACCGGCCGCAAGAAGATCACCAGCTCGGTCTTGCTGGCCGTCTCGTTCCGGTATGAAAACAGGCTGCCAAGCACGGGTACAGAGCCGATCAGCGGGATGCTGTCTCTTTTGTTGTCGACCGAATCCTGCATCAAGCCGCCCATCACAGCGACCTGGCCGCTCTGGACCTTGAGGATGGATTCCATCTCGCGCGCCTGGATCACCGGAACCCGGCTTTTGACGCCCTGCTTGCTCAACTCCGGATTGGGGTCGTCGACATAGTCGACAATGCGCGTAATCGTGGGCCGCACGTTCAGCGTCACTTCGTCCTCTGCCGAAATCTGCGGCGTCACGCTCATGACAAAGCCCACAGGCACGGTTTCCACCCTCGACTCGTAAGTCGCCGGCGTCGCGATGGTGCCGGTTGACGTCAGCACGGCAGGCGTCACCTTCAGCGTAAAGAAGATGCTGTTGTCGACCACTTTCAGCAAGGCCGTCTGGTTATTCAGCACGCTGATCTTGGGGCTGCTCAGCACCTTCACTTTGCCGAACGATTCCAGCAACTGGATCGTGGCGGTGATGTTGCCGAAACGCGTGGTCGGGTTGGCGTAGTCAAAGATGAAGATCCCCGCCGAGCCGTTTGGCGCTACACCGGACGGCAGTGGCGTTGTGCCGACCTGTCCCTGTCCCAGCTTGCCATTGCCATTGATGCGCGCCCAGTTGATGCCCTGCTGGTACTGGTCGCTGAGCTTGACCTCGATAATGGTCGCCTCAATCAGCACCTGCCGTTTGGCGGTGGACATGATGATGTCGAGGAATTCCTGCACCTTTTCATGCTGCCGGCTGGTCGCGCGCACCGAAAGCAGGCCGCCTTCCGGATTGGCGATCACGGAGGGGGAATTGCGGGCCTGGGGCGAAGCGCCTGGACCGAAAGCGGTGTTCCCGGCCAGTCCGCCAACCTGTGCGCGCGCTTGCGCCGCGGCAGCTTGCGCGCCGGGATAGCTGGCGTCGGGCGAGGGCGCAGGGCCGCCGCCAGCCTGTATCTGCTGCATCATCGCATTGGCCTGCTCCCGCATCTGCGCCAGCGGATCGGTGAGCTGGTCATTCAGCGTAGTGGGCCGCAGCATGTCGCGGACATTCTTCTCCAGGCTGTACCAGAAATTGTTATCCGACCGATTGGCGACGGAGGTGGTGGAATTATTGTTGCCCCCACTGCCCAGCGAACTGCCCGCCGTGGGCACCGGGTTGGATGGCGAGCCACCACTGCTGTACGCCGACCCGCCCGTGGTCGATATCTGGGTGGCGATGTTCACGCTGCTATTCGTGCTGCGTGCAATATTGACGTAGTCGATCTTGTAGTGATTCCAGTACGGCTGGTCCGGCAGCACAACCAGGTTGTTGCCCTGCAGTTCATAGCGCATATCGACTTGCTTGCCGATGCGCGCCAACAGCTGCGGCAAGGTCTGGTCAAGTGCATTCAGCGTCACCGTTCCTTCCACAGCGGGATGGACGTCGACGTTCAGCCCCGCGTCGCGCGCCAGCGCGAACAGCACCGACTGCACCGGGACACGGTGCACCGACACGCTATAGGTCTCCTGCCGCGCAGCAGGCCGAGGCGGCGGGAGTGCGGCGCTTTGCTGCACCGGTTCCGGAATCGTGCCAGCCACTGGCTCCGGTTCGGCCACATGGGTTGGCGACAGGGGAAATTTCGGCGCTGCGCAAGCCGCAAGCAGGACGCATAACAGGGAAGCCGAAAGGTTCTTCATGTCGCTCGCCGCCTGAAGCAAGTTGCCAGGAGTTTATCGAAAACGATCATACTGCGATTGCCCCGAACCGTTGCGCACGAATAGCGGCTGTCTTCAATCGCCTGGCGCACATGGTATGAATTTACATAAGGCAAATCCTCGGCGTAGGCCGCCATCAGCGATTTATCGGCCAGCACATTGATGCGGCGAACAATGCCCTGCGAGCCGCGCGCAATGAGCCGCACCGCGCCACGGCTGAACAGTTCGGGCCCTTGGTAGCCGGCAGCACGCAGGCGGTGCGACAGGAAGTAGGGGATCTGTTCGCGCGGCATCGGTGGCACGTTAAAGCTGTGTGTGATGCGTTCGCGCAGTTGCCGCATGCGAGGCAGCGCGAGGTGCTCATCCAGTTCCGGCTGGCCGAACAGCACAATTTGCAACAGCTTGCTATTGGCGGTTTCGAGGTTGGTCAGCAGGCGTATCTCTTCCAGCGTTTCCAGCGGCATGGCTTGCGCCTCCTCGACCAGCAGCACCACGCGATGTGCGGCTGCGTGGCGCGCGATCAGCTCCGCGTGCAAGGCGCGCAACACTTCATCGGCGCGGCGGCCATTGGTATTGAGGCCCAGTTCGGCCGCAATGGCATGCAGCACTTCCTGCGGGCCCAGCGTGGGATTGACGAGGTAGAGCACATCGACGCCGCGTGGCAGGCGCGATTCGAGCATGCGGCACAACATGGTCTTGCCGCAGCCAACCTCGCCGGTCACCTTGACGATGCCTTCGCCCTGGGTGACAGCGTAGAGCAGGGCGGACAGGATCTCCCCGCGCGTATTCCCGCTGTAGAAAAAAGCGGGGTTCGGCGTAATGCCGAATGGGGCCTCGTGCAGGCCAAAATGTTGCTGGTACATGGCGGCGTGCAGGCATTGGGTGGGTTGGAATGTGCCCTGCAATTGGAGCACGTATCGCAAGAATTCGTCGCCCTCCAGCCTCGCGCCCGGACTGTGGTGAATCTATCAACTTGTTTTGCTTTGCTTGCACCATTCGTTCGCATACAATGCGAGCAAATATTGGATTCGGGGAAGCGGTATGACGAGGCCGGAAAAGGTTCGTTTGGGTGAAATCCTGGTGCAGCAAAAACTGCTGTCGGAAGAACAGTTGGGCGTGGCGCTGGCGGAGCAGAAACGCAGCGGCCGCAAACTGGGGCGGGTGTTCGTTGAACACGGCTTCGTCACCGAAGAACAGATTTCCGGCGCCCTGGCGCGCCAGCTCAACATCCCCTATATCAACCTCAAGTTCTACCAGATCAATTCCGACCTGGTGCGCTTGCTGCCGGAAACCCAGGCCCGGCGCTTCCGCGCATTGGTGCTGGAGGACCGCAAGGGGACGATGCTGGTCGGCCTGTCCGATCCGACCGACCTGTTCGCCTACGACGAAATCTCGCGCCTGCTGAAGCAGACCATCGAACTGGCTGTGGTCAACGAGACCGAGGTGTTGGCCGCCATCGACCGCATCTACCGCCGCACGGAAGATATTTCCGGCCTGGCGCGCGAGCTGGAACAGGAAATGGGCGAAGGCTCGGTGGACTTCGGCGCGCTTGCTGCCGCCAGCCCGGGGCTGGAAGAAGCGCCCGTGGTCAAGCTGCTGCAATCGCTGTTTGACGATGCTGCACAGGTGCGCGCATCCGACATCCACATCGAACCGCAGGAAGGCCGCTTGCAGATCCGCTTCCGCATCGACGGCGTGCTGCACCTGCAGACCGAAGCCGATATCAAGATCGCGCCGGCCCTGGCCCTTCGCCTCAAGCTGATGTCAGACCTGGACATCTCCGAGAAACGCTTGCCGCAGGACGGCCGCTTTGCCGTGCGCGTCAAGAACGCCCGCATCGACGTTCGTATCTCCACCATGCCGACGCAGTATGGCGAATCGATCGTGATGCGTTTGCTGAACCAGAGCGGCATGACCTTGCGCCTGGACGCCATTGGCATGCCCAAGCCCTTGCTCGACCGTTTCCGCGCGATCGTGGCGCGCCCGAATGGCCTGGTGCTGGTAACCGGCCCAACCGGCAGCGGCAAGACCACTACGCTGTACTGCGCACTGGCCGAATTGAATTCGATGGAGAAGAAACTGATCACCGTCGAGGACCCGGTCGAATACCGCCTGCCCGGCATCAACCAGGTGCAGGTCAACGAAAAGATCGAACTGGATTTTGCGCGCGTGCTGCGTTCCGCACTGCGCCAGGACCCGGACATCGTGCTGGTTGGCGAGATGCGCGACCAGGAAACCGCGCAGATCGGCCTGCGCGCTGCCATGACTGGCCACCTGGTGCTGTCGACCCTGCACACCAACGATGCGGCCAGCACGCCTTTGCGCCTGATGGACATGGGCGTGCCGCGCTACATGGTGGGCAGTTCGCTGCAGGCCGTGCTGGCGCAGCGCCTGGTGCGCCTGATCTGCGAGTCCTGCACCACTTCGTACACCTTGACGCCCAACGAGCACGAATGGCTCAGCCTTGAACTGAAGGACAAGGTCGACATGGGCCATTACTTCTATGGCAAAGGCTGTTCCCATTGCAATGGCCTCGGCTATCGTGGCCGCAGCGGGATCTACGAACTGCTGGAGATGACCCAGTCGGTGGTGGATGCCGCCAACGACCCGGATCCGGCAACGTTCCTGAAGGCTGCGGCACAGCAGATGGCGGGACAGACTCTGCGGCGCCACGCGGTGCAACTGGTGGTACAGGGACGCACCACCGTTTCGGAGGCAATGCGTATCAGTAACCAGCTAGAGGATTGAGTTGCCTTATTTCGCATACAAAGGCCGCAATGGCCGTGGTGAATTGCTGGCCGGCGTGCTGGAGGGGGCAGACAGCGGGGCCGTCGCCGACCAATTATTCGCAACCGGCGTGACCCCGGTAGAAATTACCGAGACCACCGACCGTGCGCCCGGCAAGTCAGGCTGGAGCCAGCTGTGGGAAAAGCTGACGGAAAAGAGCGTCAATTCAATGGACGTGCAGCTATTCAGCCGGCAGATGCACACCTTGCTGAAATCGGGCGTTCCCATCATGCGCGGCCTCGGTGGGCTGCAGGAATCGGCCATCAGCAAGGCTTTCGCCCGCGTGATCGCCGACCTGCGCGAGTCGCTCGATGCCGGCCGCGAGCTGTCGGCATCGATGCGCCGCCACCCGGAAGCGTTCACGCCGTTTTACCTGTCGATGATCCGGGTCGGCGAGATGACGGGGCGGCTGGACGAAGTTTTCCTGCACCTGTTTGACCACCTCGAGTTCGAGCGGGATATGAAGGAGCGCGTGCGCACGGCACTGCGCTATCCGACCTTCGTGGTGCTGGCGATGGCGGTGGCCATGGTCGTCATCAATATGTGGGTGATTCCCGCGTTCGAAGGGGTGTTTCGCAGCCTGAATGCGGAGCTGCCGCTGATGACGCGCATCCTGCTGGCGACATCGAATTTCACGGTTAAGTACTGGCCCTTGTTCGCAGGGCTGCTGGTGGTTGCCGGCTTTGGATGGCGCTGGTGGATCTCGACCGAAGCAGGACGATACCGCTGGGACCGATGGAAGCTGCGCCTGCCGATTGCCGGCAAGATCATCCTCAAAGGGACCATGTCGCGCTTTGCCCGGAGCTTTTCGCTGTCGGCCCGCAGCGGCGTGCCGATCGTGCAGGCGCTGACAGTGGTGTCGCAGACGGTGGACAACGCTTACCTGGCAGCCCGCGTCGAACAGATGCGCGACGGGGTCGAGCGCGGAGAAAGCATCCTTCGCACTGCTGTGGCGGCGAACGTTTTCACGCCCGTGGTGCTGCAGATGATTGCCGTTGGCGAGGAAACCGGATCGCTTGATGACTTGATGGAAGAGATCGCCGCAATGTATGAGCGCGAGGTCGACTATGAACTGAAGACCTTGTCGGCGCAGATCGAGCCGATCCTGATTACTTTCCTGGGCATCATGGTGCTGATCCTGGCGCTCGGTGTGTTCCTGCCGATCTGGGACCTGGGCAAGGTCGCTTTCAAGAAATGACAAAACCACGCAGGTTCCGGCGTTTTGAAGCTTTGGCGTGGTTGGTCGTTGGTTTGGTGCTACTGGCAGTTTTCCTCGGCAAGATTCCGTTCTACACTAAAAGCGCTGAAGAACGGGCCGTCGAGGTCACCTTGTCTCAACTGCGCGCCGCAGTGGAAATGCATCGCCTAAGATCAAGCGCAACGACCGGCGCTCTCGAGGGCAGCAATCCCATGCAATTGCTGACGGTAAAGCCAGCCAATTATGCTGGCGAATTCGAAAATCTCGACAGCGCGCCGGCCCGGCCGGGAACGTGGTTTTTCGACAGGCAAAAAGAAGAACTGATCTACGTTTTACTTGCTCCAGAGAAATCTTCATTGAAGCAACAACAAATGCTTCATTTCAAGTTAGAATTGCGGCGCTTGCCCGAACCAACCGCCAGGCCTTCAGAGCGGCCCGCAGACAATGCAGGGGTTGTTCTGAATCAAATAGGCGACTAGCCACGCCGCTAGTCCAAAAGATTTTTGAACTCATGGGAGAAGTGATGAAAAAGTTTTCTAATTCGATGCCGCGCTCGCAGCAAGCAGGTTTTACCCTGATCGAATTGATCGTTGTAATTGTGATTCTGGGCATTCTGGCCGCAACGGCACTGCCGCGCTTCATGGACGTCGGCAGCGATGCGCGTGCTGCAAGCGTATCGGCAGTGCGTGGTTCGCTGAACGCGGCAACCGCGATGGTCCACAGCCGCTGGCTGATCTCGCAAGCGTCGCCTGTGAAGATGGAAGGCCTGGAAGTTACGGTGGATACTGCCGGCTACCCGACTGTTACCGGTACCCAGATCGCGGACATGGCAGGCATCAACGCTACCGATTACACGACCATTGGTCCAAACTCTTCGGTAGCCACTGCTCCTACGACCTCGGGCACTGAGACGGCATTTGTGCCGAAAAGTGTAGCGGGTACCGCCAAGGCTGCCAAATGCTACGTGAAATACACGGCAGCCGTCATCGGCACCCCGACGACCCCGCCGGTCATTGCGCAGGACACGTCGGGCTGCTAAGCGGCCCGGCGCCATAACGGAGCGATGACAACCAGCGGAGCTTCGCGTGGCCGCGGCTTCACAATGGTCGAGCTGATCATTGTGCTGGTTGTTATCGGCATCCTGTCGGCAGTGGCACTCAGCCGTTTCTTTGTGCGCGGCGACTATGATGCGGCTGGTTTTGCGGCACAGGTGCGGGCAACCCTGCGCTATGGCCAACAGCTGGCTATCGCGCAAAACCGGCCGATCTTCGTTTATCTGGACAGCACCAGCGTGGCGCTTTGTTTTGCCGCCAACTGCAGCGCTGCCAGCCATGTCCGCGATCCGGGCGGCAGCAACAGCTTTAGCGGCGGCCCGTGCGGCGCCGACCGCTCATGGGCGTGCGTTGCGCCCCCATCCAGCGTAACCCTGGGATTGTCGCCGGCGGGCGCGGCAAACAACCATTTCTTTTTTGATGCAGGCGGCAAACCGCAGCTGTCTTCCGGGACTGAGTTCAGCTCCCTCAACCTCCAGGTCAAGGGCGGCAGCGTACAGGAGACGGTCAGGGTGCAATGGGAAACCGGCTATGTCTATTAGACGCCACCACCAGTCGGGCCTGACTTTTATCGAACTGATCCTGTTCATCATCATCGTCGGCATCGCGGCTGCTGCCATCTTGCGCACGCTGGCCAATACCAGCAATGCCAATGCTGACCCGCTGCGCCGCAAGCAGGCGCTGCTGATCGCCGAGGGCTTGCTGGAGGAAGTCCAGCTTGCAGCATTTACCTTCTGCGACCCGGTGGACACCACAGAAAACCCTGCTGCGCCTGCCAACTGCACGACGCCGGAAGCAGTCGGTCCAGAAGCCGGCAACGCGCGCCCCTTCGACAACATCAATGACTACGTGCCCAGCCTGGGCGTGCCGTACGCCGCCTTTAATAACGCGGCTGGAAAGCTGGTCGATGCCGCTGGCAATGACCTGGGCGTGAGCGGTTACGCGGCTACGCTGACCTTGCGCGCCCAGCCGCTGAACGGAATCACGTCGACCGATGACGTGGCGACGCAGGAAGTGCTGCGGCTGACGGTGCGCGTGACGCACGGGCCGCG
>JBCNOP010000021.1:0-44529 GCA_039593775.1 Pseudoduganella sp. | reverse complement strand
CTCCGGCATCGGTGACGTTTACCGTTACTGGCACTAATGATGTGCCGGTGGTGGCAGGGGCAGTGACCGGTAATGCGACCGAAGACGGTGCGACTGTGTCGCTCGATGCACTGGCTAACGCGTCGGATGTTGATGCCGGAACGACACTCGCGGTGGTATCGGTCCCGGCCACGTTGCCAGCAGGCGTTAGCTACGATGGCGGTACGCATAGCTTTACGCTCGATTCTGGTCACGCAAGTTATCAGAGCCTGGCTGCCGGCGAGACCAAAGAAGTAATGGTCGACTATGGCGTATCCGACGGCATTTCGACGGTTGCGGAATCGTTGAAGTTCATCGTAACCGGTGTTAATGATGCGCCAGTCTTGATTTCTGCAGCGACGCCTGTCTTGGCAAATGTTCTCCAGAATGCCGGCGGGCCGAGTGGCGCGGTAGGTACGCTCGTATCGAGCCTGGCCAATCTGAATCCGCCCAGTGGTGGCCTTGATAACGTCACCGATGCGGACAACGGCGCGGTAACGGGTATCGCATTAACTGGCACGAATGCCGCCAACGGAACTTGGTGGTATTCCACGAATGGCGGCACCACATGGTCGACCGTTGGCAGCGTCTCGAATTCCTCTGCATTGCTGTTGTCGGCAGACGCCAATACGCGAGTCTACTTCCAGGGGAATACGAGCTTCAGCGGCACCGTCAACGATGGCGTTACTTTCCGCGCCTGGGATGGCACAAGCGGTGCGGCCGGAACCAAAGCCGATACCTCCATCAATGGCGGCAGCTCGGCATTTTCGACTGGCGTCGACGTTGCGGGCATCACTGTGGTTGCAAATAATCAGCCGCCAGTCGGCGTGGCCGACCGTATCATCGTCTCCAACAATACCCTCGTCGCCATCTCGACCAGTGCATTGCTCGGTAACGACACCGATATCGATGGTTATGCCCTGGCGATCACCGGTGTCAGTGGCGGCACCGGCATCACGGGACTCTCCCTGAACTCAAGCACCGGCACAATCAGTTTCACCAGCCCTAATAACGCGACCTCGGGCAGCTTCCAATACACCGTTTCGGACGGCGCAGGTGGCAGCGCGACAGCCTCTGTAACGATCGACATCAGGACCACGACCAACAACAACAGTACGGGCGACACAATTGACCTCAGCTCGGCCGGCACCTACCAGGCCTCGTACATCGACGCCGGTGGTGGCCCGGATACCGTGACCGGTGGCGCGGCAGGCGATGTATTCATTGGCGGGATGGGCAACGCGGCCGATACCCTGAATGGCTCCGCCGGTAACGACCAGTTGTCCGGTAACGGCGGTGACGATGTATTGTCTGGTGGTGCAGGGAACGACGCACTGCTGGGAGGCCTCGGGGATGACAAGATGGATGGCGGCGCCGGTAGCGAGGATATGCTCGACTTTTCCGATGGCACGGTGGCGCTTAATTTCACCCTGGTGCAGAGCGGCGCATTTATCAGCACTGGCGGTGCAGGCGCTCTTGGTGCCGATACCTATATGAATATGGAAGGGGTAATCGGCACCGCGCTGGCCGATACCATTAACGGCAGCGCCGGCAACGATATCATCCGCGGCGGTGCAGGCAACGATATCCTCGACGGCAAAGGCGGCAGCGACTTGCTTGACTTCTCGGACGGTACTGCGGGCATCACGTTCGCCCTGGTGAACAACGGTACAGGGACATTTGCAGGTAGCGCAGCGGGCCTTGGCACCGATACCTATACCGGATTCGAAGGCGTCATTGGTACTGCATTCGCCGATAACCTGACCGGTTCCGCAGCCGCCGATCAACTGCGCGGTGGTGGCGGCAGCGACGTGATCAACGGCCTGGCCGGCGACGACCGTATTGTTGGCGGCATGGGCGCTGATATGCTTACTGGTGGTTCCGGTCGCGACACCTTTGTATTCGATACGGCCCCCAACGCGGTCGATTCGATCACCGACTTCAATGCCTCGGGATCGGCTGCAAGCGGAGACTGGATCGAATTGTCGCTGTCTACATTTACCGGTATCACTACGCCGGCCGGCAGCCTGCTGTCGTCCGCCGAATTCGCTTCTTCCGCAGGGAGTGGTGCAACGGATGCCGTGGCCGCAGGCGTCAGGGTGATCTATGACAGTACTACGGGCAACCTGTACTACGATCCTGACGGCCAGGGCGCGGCCAACCGAACCCTGTTTGCGACGCTGACGCTGGAAAACCCGGCCGATACGTTCAACCAGAACGATATCAAGGTCGGTTCATGATCTGCCAACAGGACGGAGGCAAACATGAAAGCGCTCTTTCAAATCCTTAAACGCCCGCTTCTGGTTGTCGCGGCATTCTCGTTCCTCGTCAACCTGTTGCTGCTGGCTCCTGCGCTTTTCATGCTGCAGGTCTTTGACCGGGTGCTTGCCAGCCAGAGCAAGGAAACCTTGCTGGTGCTGTTGCTCGGCATGGTCATCGCCCTTGGCTTGATGCTGATGTTCGATTACCTGCGCAGCCGCTTGCAGGGTGTGATTGGCAACCTGATTGCCGAACAACTGTCCCCCGCAGTGGCCAAGGCGCTGGTGGAAAAGTCGGCTCGCCGCGCCGAGACGGCATCTTCCGAAGGCTTGCGAGACGTCGCGGCGCTGCGCAACCTGTTTTCGGCGCAAGGCTTGTTGGCGCTGTTCGATACACCTTGGGCAGTGGTATACGTGGCCGTGATCTGGCTTGCCCACCCGCTTCTTGGGGCCGCGGCCGCCGCAGCCTCGGTACTGATGCTGGTCCTGGCTGTGATTAACGACCGCATTACCCGGCGTGGTATCGAAGCGCTTCAAAGCGAGGCCGCCAAAGCGACCCGCTACCTCGAATCCTCCATGCACAATGCTGAAGTGGTGCAGTCGCTCGGGATGACCGATGCGCTGATAAGCCGCTGGCAGGGGCAGAATGCCAGGGTTTCCGAACTGCAGGGCGCAACCGCACGCAAGTCGGTGGCCATGGCGGCCTTCACGCGTATGACGCGGCAACTGGTGCAGATCCTGATGCAAGCGCTGGGCGCTTACCTGGTCATCAGCGGCGAGGGCACGCCAGGCGTCCTGGTGGCGACCACCGTGCTGCTAGGACGCGCCTTGGCGCCGGTGGAGCAGGTAGTCGGCAGCTGGCGCACGCTGGCCGAGGCGCGCCTTGGCTTCCTGCGCTTGTCCGAATTGCTGGATGCCCCCGGCGAGCGGCCGGAACGCATGAAGCTGCCCGCACCCAGCGGTCGACTGCAAGCGCAGGGCCTGGTGTTCCGCCCGCCGCAAAGCGAGCGGATGATACTGGCCGGTGTGACATTCAGCCTGGAACCAGGCGAGTCGCTGGCCATTATCGGCGCGAGCGGCGCCGGCAAGTCAACGCTGGCGCGCCTGCTGATCGGGCTTTGGATGCCGAAGGCTGGCACGGTGCGGCTGGATGGCGTGGATCTGGCCCAGTGGCCGCGCCAGGAACTGGGCCCGTGGCTTGGCTACCTGCCGCAGGACGTCGAGCTGTTCCCCGGCACCGTGGCGGAAAATATCGCTCGGCTGGGCGAGGTAGACGCGGAAAAGGTGGTGCTGGCGGCGCAGGCGGCCGGCGTGCATGCGCTGATCCTGGGGCTGCCGCAGGGATATGACACCCAGATCGGCGGCATGGGTGTGATGCTGTCGCCTGGCCAGCGGCAGCGTATTGCGTTGGCGCGCGCCTTGTACGGCGATCCCAAGTTGCTGGTGCTGGATGAACCCAACTCCAACCTCGACGGCGCCGGCGAACTGGCGCTTGCCGATGCGCTGAAGGCGTTGAACGGAAAGGTCACTGTGGTCGTGGTCACGCATCGCAGCACGCTGGTGCAGCATATGGACAAGATGCTGGTACTCGACGCCGGTCGTGTGCAGCACTTTGGCACGGTGGCGGAAGTAATGCACGCGATGCAGCCTGGCCAAGGCAGGCCGGGAGCGCAGGTGGTGGCCATGCCGCGCGTCGCCGAAGGGAGGGCATGATGGAAAGCGCATTGCATAAATCGGCGATAAACGATCCGATGCAATTGCATGTCGGCGAAGCGCGCCGCCTGGCGCATTGGGGCATGGCGGTCGCGATCTTCGGACTACTGCCGGTAACGGCGTGGATGACCTTCGCACCGCTGTCGTCGGCCGTGGTGGCGCAGGCGTTTGTCAAAGTGGACCTGAACCGCCGCCCGGTGCAGCATGCCGAGGGCGGCATCGTGCGCCAGGTGCTGGTGCGCGACGGCCAGCACGTAATGCAGGGCGAACCCCTGTTGGTACTTGGCGACGTATCGGTCGATGCCGACAAGAACCGGCTGGATTACCGGGTCAAGACGGAGCGTGCCAGCCTGGCGCGGCTCGACGCCGAGCAAGGCATGCAGCAGTCGCTCAAGTTCCCGGCGGATGTGGTGGAAGCAGCAAAAGCCGATCCACGCCTGGCCGAACAGGTTTCCAAGGAGCGTGCCCTGTTCGCTGCGCGGCGCGAGGCACTGGCAGGGCAGGTGCGGTTGCTGCACGCACAGCGGGACAAGGTAGCGGAGGAGGTCGTCGCACTGCGAGCGCAGATTACGCAGGCGAGCGAGTCGATGAGATTCCAGAAGCTCGACCTGGACACCAACAACAAGCTGCGCAGGGATGGATTTGTTTCCGCCAACCGCGTTTCACAGCTCGAGGGCGCGATTGCCGATTACGGCGTCAAGCTCGAAGAGCGCCGCTCGGAACTGGCGCGCGCCCAGCAGCGCATGGTCGACATCGACCTTCGCGTGACTGCCCTGGAAGGCGAATACAGGCAACAGGCGAGCGACCAGCTCAAGGTGGCTACGGCGCGCCTCTCCGAGATTGAGCAGGAGCAGCGCAAGTCGATCGACGCGTCGGCACGCCAGGTCATCACTGCGCCTGCCAGCGGCGAAGTCATTGGCCTGAAGTACCAGGCGCCTGGAGCAGTCATCCCGCCTCGCGAAACCATTGCCGACATCGTGCCGGACGACACGCGCCTGGTGACGGAGGCACGGATTCGGCCGGACGATATCAGCCGCGTCGCGCGCGGCCAGCCCGCAGATATCCGCTTCACCGCTTTCAAATACCGCACGACGCAACTGGTGCGCGGCAAAGTGATTTATATTTCCGCCGATCGCCTGGTCGATCGCGCCACGGAGGCTCCCTATTATTCGGTGCTGGTGGAGGCCGATTCGGAATCCCTGGCCAAGGCAGGCGACCTCAAACTGCTGGCGGGGATGCCGGCGGAAGTCTTTATCGAAGGGGGCAAGCGCACACCGCTGCAATACCTGCTCGAACCGGTCACGCAGGTGCTGCGCCATGCGGGGCGCGAGCGCTGAGAAAACGAAAAACCCGCAGTGCATCGGGTGCAGTGCGGGTTTTCGCTGAATCCTTTGGTGGTGATAGGTGGACTTGAACCACCGACCCTAGCATTATGAATGCTATGCTCTAACCAACTGAGCTATATCACCGCAAGGCCAGCATTATCGGTGCTGGGCAGCAGCCTGTCAAGGATTGTTTTTCGATTTGGCTATTTTTGCAAGCACTTGCTGTTGCAATTGCTCGCTGGCGTCCGGGGCGCAGCAGTCGATCACGATCCGTTCCGGCATGGCGCGCAGCCAGGTTAGCTGGCGCTTACACAGCTGGCGGGTGGCAATGATGCCGGTTTCGCGCATCGTCGCGTAGTCGATGCTGCCATCCAGGTATTCCCAGGCCTGGCGATAACCGACGCAGCGGATTGACGGCAGGCCAAGGTGCAGGTCGCCGCGCTCCCGCAGGGTCTTTACTTCATTGAGGAAGCCGGAATCGAGCATGATGTCGAATCGGCGTGCGATGCGTTCGTGCAGCCAGCCACGGTCGGATGGTTCGAGTGCGAACGACACCAGGCCGAAGGGCAGTTCTTCCTTTTCGCGCTGGGCCAGCAGCTCGGACATCGGTTTGCCGGACAGGGCGTGAATTTCCAGTGCGCGCTGGATGCGCTGGGCGTCGGCCGGCTTGAGGCGCGCGGCGGTTTCGGGATCGATTTGCGCCAGGCGCGCATGCATGGCGGGCCAGCCGATGCGGGCTGCTTCCTCGTCCAGTTGCGCGCGCAGCGCGGCATCGGCGCCGGGCAGGTCGTCCAGGCCGTCGGCCAGCCCTTTGTAGTACAGCATGGTGCCGCCGACCAGCAGCGGGACTTTGCCGCGGGCGCTGATTTCAGCGACCAGGCGCAGGGTATCGGTGCGGAACTGGGCGACCGAGTAGGAGTCCAGCGGGTCGATGATGTCGATCAGGTGGTGCGGTACGGCGGCCAGTTCTTCTTTCGAAGGCTTGGCGGTGCCAATGTCCATGCCGCGATAGACCAGCGCGGAATCGACGGAGATGATCTCGCACGGCACCTGCTGTGCGATGGCCAGCGCGGCTGCGGTCTTGCCGGAGGCGGTCGGCCCCATGATGGCGACCGCCAGCGGGCGCTTGTTCAACTGCTCATTCATGATTTTTACTGCCCGCGCAGGAACAGTTTATCCAGCGCGTTGATGTCGATCTGCACCCAGGTCGGGCGGCCGTGGTTGCACTGGTCGGCGCGCTCGGTGGCTTCCATATGGCGCAGCAGGGCGTTCATCTCCGGTACGGCGAGGATGCGGTTGGCGCGTACTGCGGTGTGGCAGGCGAGGGTGCCGAGCAGTTCGTTGCGGCGCTCGATCAGCACACGCGAGCCGCCATATTCGCGCACGTCGCGAATCACGTCGCGCGCCAGGGTCTGGGCGTCGGCGTTTTTCAGCAGGGCTGGAACGGCGCGCACGGCCAGCGTGGTTGGCGACATTACGGCAATGTCGAAGCCCAGGGTTTTCAGGGTGTCGCCATGCTCCTGCACGGTGCCCACTTCCACCGCGTCGGCGTAGAAGGTAACGGGGATCAGCAGGTTTTGCACCGACATGTCGGTGCCATCGATCTGGGCGTCCAGTGCGTTTTTCAGCTGCTCGTACAGGATGCGTTCGTGCGCGGCGTGCATGTCGACCAGCACCAGGCCTTTGCTGTTCTGGGCCAGGATGTAGATGCCATGCAGTTGCGCCAGCGCGAAGCCGAGCGGGAATTCTTCGCCGGCCATTTGCGCGGACGAGGCGGCGATCGGAGCGGCTTGCGGCAGCGTGTAATCAGAGGAGGCGCGGAAGCCATTGCCGCCCTCTGCTGCCGGCGCGTTAGGGGCGAAATTGTCGCGCGGGTCGTTCGACCACAGGGCGCCGTAGCGCTCCGTGCTCTGGGCTACGCCGCCGCCGTTGCCCGCGCCAGGGGCGCCAAATGGCGATGGTGAGAACGTCGGGCGGTATTCCGGGTTCAGGATCGAACCGAAGCTGGTCTGCTGCTGCGGGCGCCAGACTGGCCCGGATGCCTGCAGGTTGTCGGCGGCAGGCAGCGGCGATGGCACACTGCCGTGTGAAGTGGCCGAAGTAGCGGCCAGTGCGCGCTGCACGGCATGGAATACGAACTGGTGCACTGCCCGGCTGTCGCGGAAGCGCACTTCGATCTTCGACGGGTGCACGTTCACGTCTACCAGCGCCGGGTCGAGGTCGAGTGCCAGCACATAGGATGGATAGCGGTCGCCATGCAGCACGTCTTCATATGCCGCGCGCACGGCGTGCACCAGCAGCTTGTCGCGCACGAAGCGGCCGTTGACGTAGAAGTACTGGCTGTCGGCGCGGCCTTTGGAAGCGGTAGGCAAGCCAGCAAAGCCGTGCAGGCGCAGCACGCCGGAGCCTTCGTCCAGGGCCAGGCGGGCTTCTTCGAAATTGCTGCCCAGGATCTGCGCGCTACGCTTGGCCATGTCGCTGACCATCCAGTGGTCGACGGTCTTGCCGTTGTGGCTCAGCGTGAACGAGACGTCGGGGCGCGCCAGGGCGATGCGGCGCACGACTTCCGCACAGTGGCCGAATTCGGTCTGTTCCGATTTCAGGAATTTGCGGCGTGCGGGCGTGTTGAAATAGAGGTCGCGCACATCGATGGTGGTGCCGGGGGCGCCGGAGGAGGGCACTACCGTGCCTTCGTGCGAGCCTTCCAGTTCCCAGGCGTGGGCGCCGTCGGCGGTGCGGGAAGTCAGGGTGACTGCCGCGACGGAGGCGATCGACGCCAGGGCTTCGCCGCGGAAGCCGAGGGTGCCGACATTTTCCAGGTCGTCCAGCGAAGCGATTTTGGAGGTCGCGTGGCGTGCCAGCGCCAGTGGCATCTGGTCGGGCGGGATGCCGCGACCGTTGTCAGTAATGCAAATTCGCTTGACGCCCCCTTCTTCCAGCCGCACAGTGATCTGGGTCGAGCCGGCGTCCAGGGCATTTTCCAGCAGCTCTTTGACAACTGCGGATGGACGTTCCACGACCTCGCCGGCGGCGATCTGGGAAATCAGTTGGTCTGGGAGGGCCCGGATCGGGCGGGGTGGGGTTGGGGCGTTCATGGTGCAAGATTATAAACCGGTAAGGCAGGGCCAGGCCCAAGGGCCTGACCCGCTGTGGTGCGGCTGCGGATCCGGTTTATTTCACCTCGCGCACAGGGATCGGGACGTTGCACAGGTCAACGTGGCCGGCCGCATACTTGGTCCATGGGCCGCCGCGGTTGCGCTGCGCTTCGGCCACGGACTTGAAACTGGCGGACTCGGTACGCATCACTTCAAACTTCGAACGCTCAGCCTCCGGCACGTCGGCTGCCAGCTTGACCGACTTGATCGGGACCCACTGTTCTTCCTTCTCGAACATGCCCATTGGCGCCGGTCCGCGCGGCAGTACGGACAGCAGCGGCATGCCGCTCACGATGCGTCCCACCACGGTGATATTGCGGTCCAGGTGGCGCGGCGAGTTGCCGATTACCGTGTATAAGGTGCCGCCGTTGCCGCTGTCGGACTCATTGCCGCGCGCTACGCCCACCATGCCGTAGCAATGCGCCAGCCAGGTCTGGCCGGTTTTTGGATCGCGCGCCGACGGGAAACCATTGGAATGGCCAACCTGCGGCGCATAGCCATCCTTGTCCGGCAGTCGGGTGAACTGGGTGTCGTTCTTCATCGGCACCGTGAATTCCTGTTCCAGCTTGGCCTTGGCCGTGCCGATCGCTTTTGGCTTGTCCTCGCGCGGATCGCCCCACTGCACCACGAAATTGTCCTGCGTGCGGTAGATCCACAGCCCGTCCCAATAGCCTTCCTTGGCCATGGTGCGAATATTGGCGGCGTGGTTCGGTGCGAAGGCGGGCGCCAGTTCGATGATCACGCGGCCGGTTGGCAGGTCCATGTACAGGGTGTTGGCCGGATCCAGCTGGCGCCAGTCGGCTTGCGGCGAAGCCTTGACGATGTCGCTGACGGTCGGCCTGGGCGGCAGTTCTTTGGTGGGTGCGGCCAAGGCGGCCAGGGGTAAGGCCAGGGCAAGGACGGCAGGCATGATGGACTTCACTAAGGTCTCCTTTGTGGGGTTCTAAGCAGATGCTAAGATGCCGGGCAATTTTAGCCTGTAAGATAGACAGTTTGGTATCATCCCCGCCGCAACCTTTTGGGATTAATAAATGGATTTCGTTCAATTGCTGGACATGCTGGTGCACGTAGACCGCGCAATGGGTACTCTGATTGCACAATATGGCGTATATGTCTACGCCCTGTTGTTTGCCATCGTCTTCTGTGAAACTGGCCTGGTAGTACTGTTCTTCTTTCCCGGCGATACGCTGCTGTTCATCGGTGGCGCCTTCTGTGCCAGCGGACAGATGAATCTCGGATTGCTGATGTTCCTGTTGGCGACTGCTGCAATTCTGGGCAATACCACCAATTACTGGATTGGCGAAGCCATTGGCCAACGGGTGTTCACCCACGATTATCGGTGGATTAACAAGGATGCCTTGCGGCGCACCCACGAGTTCTTTGAAAAACACGGCGGTAAAACCATCATCCTGGCCCGCTTCGTGCCGGTAGTGCGCACGTTCGCGCCGTTCGTAGCCGGCGTGTCGGACATGACCCATGCACGCTTCCAGATGTTTAACATCGTTGGCGCCGTGGCCTGGGTGGTGTCGCTGTGCGTGGCAGGTTATATCTTCGGCAATACCCCGTTCGTGCGCGACCACCTGAGCACCATCGTGCTGTTTGGTGTCGGTGTTGCTGTGGTGCCGATGGCACTGGGCGGCGTTTGGAAACTGGGCCGCCGCATCCTCAAGCGTTAAGCCGCTCTCAAGTTTTCCCCGTGCGCAACCGTTAACCGGAGAAACAGTCTCTCCTCCGGATTTAACATGCGTAACTTGATCGCCCTGTCGGCCTGTTGTCTTGTCCTCGGGACAGCAGGCGCCGCCGATCCCGCCACCACGCCGTCGAAAGGCGTTCCGAGTATTCGCCCGAACCTGGCCGCTGCCGCAGCGGCCGACAAGGCGAATATTGAAAAAGAGGCCAATTCGGCCAGCGGCCCAAAGTACGTTCCCCCGGTACGCAAGAACCCTACTGCATCGGCTGCTGCCCAGCGCGAGGAAGAAGCACGTGCAGAAGCGGAGCTGTCTGAGAAGATCGCCCAGCGCCTGGCAGAAATGCGCGCCAACCAGGCAGCCCGCATCGCTGCTGCCGAGAAGGCGCGCAAGCAGAAAGCCGCCAAGGCTGCCGCTGCGGAAGTTGCGGCCAAGGCGCCGCCGCCACGCGTGTACGGAACCCATTGGACTTATGAAGGCGAGTCAGGTCCTGCCAACTGGTCCAAGATCAATTCCGACTGGGCGAAATGCTCGACAGGCAACCGCCAGTCGCCGATCGATATCCGCGATGGCATGAAGGTGGACCTGGAGCAGATCGCCTTCGATTACCGTCCATCCGGTTTCAACGTGACCGATAACGGCCATACCGTGCAGGTGATGGTCGGCCCGGGCAATTACCTGAGTGTGGCGGGCCGCACCTACGAGCTGCAGCAGTTCCACTTCCATCGCCCGGCAGAGGAGCGCGTCAACGGCAAGGGCTTCGAAATGGTGGTGCACCTGGTGCACAAGGATCCGGAAGGCAGGCTGGCAGTGCTGGCACTCCTGCTGGAACGCGGCAAGCCGCAACCGACCATCCAGACCGTGTGGAACAACCTGCCGCTGGAGAAGGGCGATACGGCGACGCCGAGCATCGTGCTGGATCCGAACGACATGCTGCCGCAGCGCCGCGACTACTACACGTTCATGGGGTCGCTGACCACGCCGCCTTGCACGGAAGGCGTACTGTGGCTGGTGATGAAGGAGCCGGTGCAGGCCTCGCCTGCGCAACTGGCCTTGTTCAGCCGCCTGTATCCGTTCAATGCGCGTCCGATCCAGGCCAGCTCCGGCCGCATGATCAAGGAATCAAACTGATGGTGTGAAGGCCGGTCCATTCGGCACCGGCCGGCAGCACCTGCTTGTCCACCCGCGCAGGCTCAATGCAGACGAAGCGGCGGTAGTCGCTGTCGTCCATGTCGGCGGTGGCAGCCGCGCCTTCCGCTCCCGGATTCCACACCACCCATTCCGAAAAGCCTTGCTGCTCCAGTTGCAGCACGCCGGCGCCGGTGTCGAGGCGCAGCTGCGGCGTGGCAGGGCGGATGTCGTCCAGCGCGCCGCTGAAAGGCATGCCGTCCACGGTGGCCTTTTCGAATTCCGTAACCGCGAAATAAGTGTGCAGGGCGCCGGCCCAGCTAAAGTCTTGCTGGCCCGGGTTGCGCACGGTGTAGCGGATCTCCAGCGCATTCGCTTTCAATTCGCAGCGCAGGCGCAGTTCAAATGCGCGCGGCCAGGACTGGAAATGGTTGCGCGGCAGGTCGGTTTGCGCCAGTGCCAGTTCGGCCCAGCCGTTAGCCTGCTCGGCGATACGCCAGGTGGAGGTGCGGGCAAAGCCGTGGCGCAGGCCGTCGCCGCGCGTGGCAAATTGCGGGAAGATCACTGGCATGCCGCCGCGAATGGCGGCACTGCCATCGAGCGCCGAACGCTGGCTCAGGAACAGGCGTTCCCTGCCGTCCGCAGTCTTCCACGACATCAAATGTGCACCGAACAGGGAAATGGTGGCTTCGGCGCCTTCGGGTGTGGAGATGCGAACTTCGTTCATGCGCTTTCCTTAAGTAAGCCGGTTCTTTGCGAGCGGCGGGTTCTTGGCGAAATAGCGGCGGATGCCTTTGACGATGGCGTCCGCGATCTTGTCCTGGTAATCGTCGTCCAGCAGGCGCGCTTCTTCTTCCGGGTTGGAGATGAAGGCGGTTTCGATCAGGATCGAGGGGATGTCGGGCGCCTTCAGCACGGCGAAGCCGGCTTGCTCGACCGAGCCTTTGTGCAGCTTGTTGATGCCGCCGATTTCGCCCAGCACTGCCTTGCCGACTTTCATGCTGTCGTTGATCTGGGCGGTGGTGGACAGGTCGAACAGCACGCTGGCCAGTTGCGGGTCGTGGCTCTTGGCGTTGGCGCCGCCGATCAGGTCGGCCTGGTTTTCCTTGTCGGCCAGCCAGCGTGCGGCGGAGGAAGTTGCACCTTTTTCCGACAGCACGAAGACGGAGGAGCCGCGGGCGCTGGTTTTCACGAAGGCGTCGGCGTGGATCGAGACGAACAGGTCGGCGTCGACCTTGCGCGCCTTTTCCACGCGCTTGCCGAGCGGGACGAAGTAGTCGCCGTCGCGCGTGAGCATGACGCGCATGTTCGGGTGGTCTTCGATCTTGTCTTTCAGGCGCTTGGCGATTGCCAGCACGATGTCTTTTTCGCGGCTGCCGCGCGCGCCCATTGCACCAGGGTCCTCGCCGCCGTGGCCGGGGTCGAGGGCGATGGTGAGCATGCGGACCATTTTTTCTTGCCCCGGTTTCTGGCCGGGCTTGTGGTGTGCGGGCGCCGGATCGGGCTCGCCAGGAACTGGCTTGCCGGACTGCGTGGCGAGTGCCGGCGACTGGCCAGGCGCATTGGCGCCGACGCTCGTTGTGCCGGTCGAGGACGGGGTATTGCCGGGCGGGGTGGAGCCGGCTTGGCCGGAGGGCGTGGCGGATGCGATGGACTGGCTGCCGGCGCCTTGGGCGTTGTTGCCCGCGCCGCCCTGGCCGGACGTGCCGGCCTGGCCCGTGCCGCCCGTCTGGCCTGGCACTGCCGTCTGGCCTGGCACTGCCGGTTGGCCTGGCGCGGCTGGTTGGCCGGCGAGGGCTGGCTGGCCCGCTGCACTGCCCTGGCCACCTGGCGCCGGGCGCGCGGACGAGCCGGCGCCAGGCTGCTGCGCCTTGTCGTCCTGCGACCATTCGCCTTTTTCGATCAGAGCCGCGATCGGGTCGACTGCCTTGACCGGATACAGGTCGAAGATCAGGCGATGCTTGTAATTGCCGACCGGTTCCAGGGTGAACACTTGCGGCGTGACTTTTTCCTTCAGGTCGAACACCAGCCGCACCACATTCGGGCGGTTCTGGCCGACGCGCACTTCCTTGATGTACGGGTCGTTCGACTCGATCTTGGCGACCAGGCTTTTCAGCGTGGAGTTCAGCACCAGGCCTTCAATGTCGACCACCAGCCGGTCCGGGTCCGGCACCAGGAAGTGCTTGACCTTGAGGTCGGTGTCGTTTTCCAGCGTAACGCGCGTGTAATCCTCCGCCGGCCACACACGCACGGCCAGGATCTGCGCTGCTTGCGCAGTCATAGGTGCAAGCACGGATAACAGCAGCGTGCCACCGGCCTTGAGCACCGTGCGGCGGCTTACAGGTTTGGAGCGAACTGGAGGCGTTGAAGGCATGACGAACCAAGAGCTGAAGACGGCTGCAATTCTACATCACGTCCAGTGCCGGCTACAGAGAGGTAAACATGAAGGTCGGGCGGCGGCAACACGCCATCTGCCTTCTCCGGCCATTCGACGATGCAAACGTTCTCGCGATTGAACTCTTCGCGGAAGCCGGCGTCGAGGAATTCCTCCGGGCTGCCCATGCGGTACAGGTCGAAATGCACCACATTGGCCAGCTTGCCGTCGACCTTCACGCGGTAAGGCTCGGACAGGGTATATGTCGGGCTTTTCACCGGCCCCACATGGCCAGCCGCATGCAGCAGCGCGCGCGTCAGCGCCGTCTTGCCGGCGCCCAGGTCGCCGTGCAGGTAGATCGCCATGCCGGGCAGCAGGGCGCGCGACAGCGCAGCGCCTAGCGCCGCAGTGCCGGCTTCGTCGTGGAGATGGGATTTAAAGTGCTGCATTTCCTATTTCGCTTGTCGTTTCGCGTTGTTCTCGGCGATTTCCGCCATTTTTTCCTGGAGGCGCGGCACATTCAGCGCCTGGCGCTCCTCGTCGGTCACGGCATTCGGGTCGAGCGGACGCAAGGTCTCGGTCGACGAACCGTGCGGAATCATGCTTTGCGTCCCGTACCATTGGGGCATATTGTGCGACAGCAGGTAGCGGTCAAATGCTGCCGCGAACAGCCATTTTGGCGCGGGATGATCCGGTGCGAGTTTGCGCGCAATGGTGGTGAGCGAGAATGCGAGGGCATAGTCGTCCGGTGCCTCCCCGTGCTGGAACACCATGGCCGCATTGTAGTAGTCGCGCCCGGTGCGCACCTGGCCGGCTGCCAGCATGGCGCCGACTTTGTCTCGGCGTTCTTTATCACGCTGGTTCACGGCCTTCCAGTCGACTTCGGCGGTCCGGTCGCCCTGGTCCGCGCGGACCAACGCTGCCAGTTCTTCATTGTCCGGCAGCGCAGTTGCTTGTGCAGCGTGGCCGAAGCAGGCGGCCAGCAACGGCACGGCGAATGTCATTTTCTTCATCAGAAGGCTAAAATGATGGTTTGGATTTCCCCGCATTGTAAGGCCGTGTCCCTCTCCCAAGCCAATTTAGACGAATTAGCCAGCCGCATCAAGGCATGGGGGCTGGAGCTTGGCTTTGCAGAAGTGCGGATTGCCGATATTGACCTGTCGGCCGCCGAGGCGGGGCTGCAAGCCTGGCTCGATGCCGGCATGCACGGCGATATGGACTATATGGCAAGCCACGGCATGAAGCGCGCGCGTCCGGCGGAACTGGTGCCGGGCACGGTACGGGTGATCACGGCGCGCATGAACTACCTGCCTGGCGCGGCGGACGAGAACTGGCGCGAGCGCGAGACGGCGCGCCTGTCCGACCCGACGCAGGCTGTCATTTCGCTGTATGCCCGTGGCCGCGACTACCACAAGGTGTTGCGCGCGCGGCTGCAGCAGCTGGCCGACAGGGTCAGCGCGGAAATCGGCCAGTTCGGCTACCGCGTGTTCACCGATTCGGCGCCTGTGATGGAGCTGCCGCTGGCGGAAAAATCGGGCCTGGGCTGGCGTGGCAAGCATACCTTGCTGATCAACCGCAGCGCCGGCTCCATGTTCTTCATGGGCGAGATCCTGGTCGACCTGCCGCTGCCGGTGGATGAACCGACCGGCGCGCACTGCGGCCAGTGCACCGCCTGCATCGACGTCTGCCCAACCCAGGCGATCCTCGGGCCGGGCAAGCTCGATGCGCGGCGCTGCATTTCCTACCTGACCATCGAACTCAAAAGCGCCATTCCCGAAGAACTGCGGCCTTTGCTGGGCAACCGCGTCTACGGCTGTGACGATTGCCAGACCGCCTGCCCCTGGAACAAGTTCGCCCAGCGCGCCACGCTGCCGGACTTCGACGAGCGCCACGCCCTGGGCAGCGCCGGCATGATCGAGCTGTTTGCGTGGACCGAGGAAGAATTCAACCGCCGCATGGAGGGCAGCCCGATCCGCCGCATTGGCCACGAACGCTGGCTGCGCAATCTGGCGGTTGGCCTGGGCAATGCTGCGCGCATGGGCGCCAAGGGCGATCCCGCCATCCTGGCCGCGTTGCAGGCACGCCGCTGCCATCCGTCGGAACTGGTACGGGAACACGTGGAATGGGCCATCCGCCAGCACCAATAGTCCGGCACTAGGGCATAATTGGCCTGTCCTGGTCAAAAATCCCGAGTGACTAATTGTCTCCATTTTCGGAAGCAGTACAAAGTTATCGCGAATTGTCGCCTGTGAACGTGTGGCGGCATGGCAGTCCGGCAGAAAAGCGCGCCATCTTCGGCGGCTGGCTGCTGTTGCTGCTGCTTTGCGTGGCGCTGGGCGTAGCGACCGTCAAATGGAACTGGTCCGGCATTCCCATAGAGATGGGCGGCGTCACCGCCTACGTCACCGTTTATCCACCGCTGCCAATCTGCCTGCTGCTGACGCTTACGCTTGGCTGGTGGTGGGGCGCGATCCCCGCCTACTGTTCGACCCTGATGCTGGCGCTGTATGCCGGCATGCCGTTGCAATGGGCACTGCTGTTTGCCTGCGCCAACCCGCTCGGGTTCAGCATCCTGGCAATCGGCTACCGTGCCATGGTGATGCGGCGCGACTTGCGGCAACTGACCTCGCTGCTGTTTTATACCCAGCTTTCTTTTGTGGCCAGCATTTTCGGTTCATCCGGAGCCCTGATCTGGAGCTATACGAATCACATCGCGCCAGGTGCGCAGCTGCCGATCTGGCAGGGCTGGTGGCTCGGCTCCTTCCTGCAAAGCGTGCTGATTGGCGGGCCGGCGATGGCCGTCTTGTGGCCACGCGTGGATCGCTGGCAGCTGCTGCGCCAAAAGCTGATGCGCCGGCGGCGCGGCGGCTCGCGCCGCTCAGTGCTGCGCATGCTGGCAACGGTGGCAGCCGGCGTGCTGATCTATGGCTTTGTCACGATCCGCCTGGCGGAGGCCGATGCCTTCCGTGCGCCGGAAGTGTTCCGCCAGACTGTATGGATCTTTTACTGGGTCTTTGCGGCCATCATCATTTTCATCGCCTTCTTCGGCTACCAGTTGTTCTCGCACTGGCAGGATTCGACCGATGGCCTGCTGAACGAAATGCAGCGCATGAATATCGACCTGGAGCGCCTGGCGACCACGGATGCGCTGACCGGCTTGCTGAACCGCCGCGCCGCCGATCGCCAGCTTGATGCGGAGTGGCACCGTGCGCGCCGTTCCGGCCACGTCTCGTCCCTGGTGCTGCTCGATATCGACCACTTCAAGCAGGTCAACGACAAATACGGCCACCCGGGCGGCGACGCGGCCCTGCGCCTGCTCGCTTCCTGCATCCGCTCGGTGATGCGCGAAGTCGACGTAGGGGCGCGCTATGGTGGCGAAGAATTCCTGATCGTGCTGCCTGAAACCGGGCGTGAAGGGGCCTTCGTATTTGCCGAACGCCTGCGCGAGCGCGTGGCAAGCTGCGAGATCAACCACGACAACCGCCTGTTCCGCTGCCACGTCAGCCTTGGCATTGCGGTCAGCGACAAGCACGAGGCGAGCTATGAGCAATGGGTGCGCCGTGCCGACGAGGCGCTGTACCGCGCCAAGCAGGGCGGCCGCAACCGGGCGGTCATGGGCGTTTAGCTTGTCGCTGCAGCATCCAGGCCGCAGCAATGCCCCAGACCAGCAGCGTCGCCAGCGAGCCTTCCACACCATAGGGACCTCCGCTCAGCCACTCCGGGCCGGACATCTGCACCTGCAGCCAGCCGCGCGCGGCATGGCCGGAAACCGGCACGCCCAGCACGCCATCGAACATGTAATTCCACGCGAAGTGCACGCCGACCGGCAGCCACAGGCTGCGTGTCAGCAGCCAGGCGGCGCTCAGCGCTAGCCCCGCCACGCCGGTATTGAGCACCGCTAGGGCGGTGATGTGTTCATTGGGCAGGTGGGCCAGGGCAAACAGCATGACGTTGGCGAGCAGCGAAGCCAGGGTGCCCCAGCGCTCTTCAATGATACGGAACAGTACCGCGCGGAACAGCAGTTCTTCCATGATGGCCACCATGGCTTGCTCGGACAGGGGTTTGAGGAGTGCCCCCAGGTTTGCGCTGCCGGTGATGTCCAGCGCGCCCGCTGCCACCAGCATGCCAACGACAGCAAGGCTCAATGCAGTGCCGATGCCGAGGCCCCGAAGCAGGTGCGGCTCCGCGCCCTGCAGCGCGGACTCAATGGCGTCCCGTTGTTCGAAGCGGCGCACGTAAATGCGGTAGCCAGCCAGGCATAATGCCGCAGCCAGCAGGTGGTGCCAGGCGATGCGCATCTCTTTCGGCACCAGGGCCTGCACCAGCATCATGGTGGCGATCAGTGGCACGGCGACGCATGCAATGCCGGCAATGATGCGCACCAGGGGATTGCGGGCGAGGCGGGACCGCAAGGGCAAGGCTTGCGGCAGCGGGGAAGGGATGGCTTGTTGCATCGTTCTATTCCTTTGCTTTGCGAATACGTTCACCAAATGATTGCTGTTCCAGCGCGGTTATCGCGTGGGCCAGCGTGTCCGAAAGGGGATAAGGCAAATCGGCATCGAGCGAAGCGGCTGCGGCGGCAGTGGCGCGCCAGCAGTCTTGCAGCTTGGGCAGCAGGCGTTTTCCTTGCGGGCTGAGACGCAGCAGCTTCTGGCGGGCATCGCTGGGGTTGGCCTCAGCCGCCAGCCAGCCTTCCTTCAGCATCAGCGCCACAGTCTGCGTGGCGGCAGGCTGGGTAATGCCTGCGCTGTCTGCGATCTGGCTGACGGTGCAGGGCTGGCCGCCGGCCAGCGCACGCATGACGGGCGTATAGCGTGGCCGGTAATCGAGGCCTGCGTCAACGTATGACTGTTGCACGGCGCCATCCAGCAGCTCGATCAGGTGACGCAATTGGGTTCCAAGTCCTTGTTTCATGGACCCATCCTAACACAATACATAAGCGCTTATGTATTATTTTTTCGGTAATTCCCGTGGAAGGCGGTCGCGGATGGAGGCCGCCAGGACCTGGGCGTCGACGCCGTAGTGCAAGGTCATGATGGCCACGTCGGCCAGGAAGGTGCCGCGGCAGGCGCCAACCGCCCTGGCGTAACGCAGCGCGGCCGCGGGCGGGGAGACTGTGGCCTGCTGCCAGTCGTGCAGGCAGATGGCGACGAAGGGATTGTCGCTGAATTCGCGGACTTCGACGCTGGCGATGGCGTCCCAGGGCAGCAGCGCGGAAAAGCCGCGATAGCCGACATCGAGCCCGCCGCTGCGGAAACCGAGATGGCCGACCGGCAGCCGGCCCAGCGCCAGGCCGGCCAGCAGAACGAAGGCGACGAGTGCAATGAAGGCGCCGATTGCCTGCATCACGATACCGAAATCGCGTCCACACAGGAGGATGGGCAGGGCGACCACCAGCAGGATCGCGGCCATGCCGGCCACGCGCAGGCGGGAGGGGCGCAGCGTAACGCCATTGGCTGCCTGCACTCGGGCATGGGCCAGGCGCGCGCTGCGCCGTTTGCGTACGATGTTGTAGACGCCGACCGCGCCGCACACGCCAAAGAACGATAGCGGCACCAGCGCCTTGGCCCCTTGCGTGGGCAGCATCAGCAGGCCGGCCAGGACGAAGAACAGGCCGATGCCAGCCAGCGTCCAGTCCTGTTTCACTTCAACAGACCTGCCAGTTCGACCGCGGTCTTCACCTGCATCTTGTCGAAGATGTGGGCACGGTGCACTTCGACGGTGCGCATCGAAATGCCCAATTCATCGGCCACCACCTTGTTCATCTTGCCGGCCAGGATCAGGTCCAGCACTTCGCGCTCGCGGCTCGAGAGCGTGGCCAGTCGCGCCTGTACGGCAGCCTTGCCGCTGGCCTGGCGCGAGGCGGCCAGGCCTTCCTGTACGCGGTCCATCAGCTGGTTGTCGTTGAAGGGCTTTTCGAAGAAGTCGAAGGCGCCGCGCTTGAGCGTGTCGACCGCCATCGGCACGTCGCCGTGGCCGGTCAGGAAGATGACGGGCAGGCGCGCCGTCAGCCCACGGGCCGCCAGCTGGTCGAAGGCGGCCACGCCGCTGATCTCGGGCATGCGCACGTCCAGCAGCACGCAGTCGCCTTCCGGGTCGAAGGCGCCGCCTTGTGCGAAGGCCAGGAAGGCGGCCGCGCTGTCGTAAGTGGTTGCTGCGATGCCGCGCGAGGAGGCGAGCCAGGACAGGGCATCGCGCACCACGGCTTCATCGTCAACGATATGTAGCATTCTGGGTCTCCCGAATCTGCTCTATTGGACTCCGCCCGCGACCGGCAGCGTAAAAGTGAATATGGTACCGCCTTGCGGGTTGTCGCGGTGGGTCAATGTGCCGCCATGGAACTCGATCGCGGTGCGGCAGATGTTGAGGCCCATGCCCATGCCTTCCGCCTTGGTCGAGAAGAAGGGCGAGAACAGCCGCTCGGCCACGTCCTGCGGAATGCCGTGGCCGTTGTCGATCACCTGTACCACGACCATGCCCGCCAGCGGGTCGTTTTCGGCCACCACGCGCAGTACCCGTTTCAGCGGCTGCACGTCGCCCATGGCCTCGATGCCGTTGCGGGTCAGGTTCAGCAGCACCTGCTCGATCAGCAGGCGGTCGGCGCGCACCAGCGGCAGCGATTCGGGGATCTCGATTTGCAGTGAGACATGGTGCTGGCGTGCCTGCAGTTCGATCAGCACCAGGATCGAGTCGAGCATCGATTGCAGCGCCACGTCTTGCCGCTCCGATTCGCGGTTCTTCACGAATTCGTGCACGCTGCGGATGATCTGGCCTGCGCGCTGGGCCTGTGAGCCGGCTTGCTCCAGCGCGGGCTTGAGCATGGCCGCGTCGCCGCCGCGGGCCAGGATGTTCAGGGCGCCTGTGGTGTAGCTCGAGATGGCAGCCAGCGGCTGGTTCAGTTCATGCGCCAGCATGGACGCGATTTCGCCCATGGTGGCCAGGCGCGCGCTGGCTTGCAGCTTTTCCTGGTGCTGGCGGTTCAGTTCCTCCATGCGCTTGCGGTCGGAGATATCGAGGATGGAGCCCATATAGCCTGTGTGGCGCCCTTCCTTGTCCACCAGCGGCGCTTCGAACACCAGCACCGGGATGCGGGTGCCGTCCGGGCGCTGGAACAGGGTTTCGAATTCGGGCGTGATGGAGCCGGCCAGCACGTTGGCCAGGCGGTGCTGGTATTCCTCCATCACGTCTGGCGCCCAGTAGGGCATGGGCGGTGAGCGGCCTATCAGCTCCTCCGCCGGGTAGCCCACCATTTGGCAGAAGGCGGGATTGACGTAGGTGATGCGGCCTTCCAGGTCGCGTGCCCGCAAGCCGGTCACCAGCGAGTTTTCCATCGCGGTGCGGAAGGACATCTGCTGCCGCAGTTCGCCCTCTGCCGCCAGCCGGCGCGAAATATGGCCCCAGAGCGCGAACAGGCTCCATAACAGGGCCAGCGACAGGGCAATGACAGAGCCGACCAGCAGGTTGGGCAGCAGCTTCGGTTCGCTCTTCACGCTATCCGTCATCAGGGTGATGGTGGCGCCGGGCAGGTCGAGGGCGCGCTTGTGGGTGTAGACGCCGTGGCCCGGGCCGGCCGAACTGCGGCGCGCCAGTACCTTGTCGTCGCGGTCGAGAAGGGAGATCTGGTTATCCTGCGCGAACCACCAGGGCACCATTTCATCGAGCAGGCTACTGAGCTGGAAGGTCGCCACCAGGCTGCCCATCCACTGGTCGCCGCTGTAAATCGGGAACAGCAGGTCCATTTTCAGCGCGTCAGGCGGCGCATCGCCGCCAATCGGCTCCGGCTCGGCGTAGACCGGGGTGTGCGTGCGGCGGGCGTGGTCCTGTGCCGCCAGCGCGGCGGGGCTGAGCATGGCGTCGCCGCCTGGGCTGACCGGCGCGCCCTCGCTGGCCACGACAATGCGCCCTTTGGGATCGACCTGGATCACGCTTTTCAGTTCAGCGCCGTTTTTCAGCATGCGGCCCATGCGCTGCTGCACGTCGGCCGGCGCCGGGTGGCCGGTGGCGATCTCGTTCGCCAGGCCGCGCAGGCTTTCTTCATGGCGGCCAAGCTGGAAGCGGATCGATTGTTCTACCCACAGCGTGTCGGCGATCAGTTGCTCCTGCCGCTCATTGCTTTCGAGCTGGCGCGCCTGCCACGGAAGCCAGAACACGATGGCGACGAACAGCAGCACCAGTACTACCGGCAGCAGCCAGCGTATGGAAGAGGGCAGGGAGATGCGTTTTAACATGCGCCGAGGGTATCGAATCCAGTTGCTGCTTGTATTGTGGGTTTCCACAGTTGTGTGCCACCATTCCGTTCAACACAATATAAAGTGAGAATAATAATGCACCAAAATAGCCGGGAGACCTTATGCATTTGAAGACCCTCCTGGCCGCCTTCGGCGCGGCCGCACTTGTCACGTCCCAAGCGTTTGCCCAGGCGCCCATCGTCATCAAATTCAGCCACGTCGTCGCCCCGGATACGCCCAAGGGGCAGGCGGCGGAGCGCTTCAAGCAGCTCGCGGAAAAAGCCACTGGCGGCCGAGTCAGGGTCCAGGTCTACCCGAACAGCCAACTGTACAAGGACAAGGAAGAGCTGGAAGCCCTGCAACTGGGCGCGGTGCAAATGCTGGCGCCCTCGCTGGCCAAGTTCGGCCCGCTGGGCGTGAAGGAATTCGAAGTCTTTGACCTGCCCTACATCTTCCCCAACAAGACCGCGCTGTACAACGTGACTGAAGGCCCGATCGGCAAGTCGCTGCTGAAGAAGCTCGAGACCAAGGGCATCACCGGCCTGGCTTATTGGGACAATGGCTTCAAGGTCATGTCGGCCAACCGCCAGTTGCGTGTGCCGGCTGATTTCAAAGGCCTGAAGATGCGCATCCAGTCCTCCAAGGTGCTCGATGTCCAGATGCGCGCCCTGGGCGCAGTGCCGCAGTCGCTGGCGTTCTCCGAAGCCTACATGGCGCTGCAGACCGGCGTAGTGGATGGCACCGAGAATCCGCCATCGAATATGTACACGCAAAAGATGCATGAGGTGCAAAAGCACCTGACCATTTCCAACCACGGCTACCTGGGCTACGCGGTCATCGTCAACAAGAAGTTCTGGGATGGTTTGCCGGGCGATATCCGCAGCAAGCTGGAAGGCGCCATGAAGGAGGCCACCACATACGAAAAGGCCATCGCACAGCGCGACAACGACATGGCGCTGGAAGCGATCCGCAAATCCGGCAAGACGCAGATTTATAACCTGAGCGCCCAGGAACAGGCGCTGTGGCGCAATGCCCTGCTGCCCGTGCAAAAACAGATGGAAGACCGTATCGGCAAAGACCTGATCCAGGCCATCAATCGCGAAACAGCAAAGTGAAGTCCTGTCAAGTTGCTCAAAATAAATAACGATATTCGGAAAAAGATCGGTTACTATGGCGACGCCCCCGAACGGTGCGACTTGCACCATGATGGTTAAGGGCACAGGATTTAGTGGGGAGTGAAGAAGAAGACCCGCGGCCAGCACGCGGATACATAGAGGAGACACGCTGCCTGACAGTATGCTGTTGGCCGCCGCCACAAGCGGGGTTAAATGGCCGGGGTGGTGAAAAAAAGATTCAAAACGCACCTGGGGGTGCGTTTTTTTTTGCCCTATCCTGGCGCACTGGTGTAGCATGATTGCCACAGTTTTATTGGAGTAAGCGTGACCGAAAAACAACATGTTGGCAGGGATTTCAGCGCCATCATCCACCTCCCTTTCGGCGCCATGGGCGTCGGGACGGCCGGTGCAGTGGTGACCGAAATGTTCTACCTGCCCGGCGACACGCCGGAGAAGGCGCCCACCAACGCGCTGGCCGAACAAGCCGTGCAGCAGCTGCTGGCCTATTGCGACGACGCCGACTACGTGTTCGACCTGCCGCTGGCAATGCGCGGCAGCGAATTCCAGCGCCGGGTATGGCAGTCGCTGCGCGAAATCCCGCGCGGCCAGGTGCGCACTTACGGTGAACTGGCCAAGCATCTCGATTCCGTGGCGCGCGCCGTCGGGCAGGCATGCCGCACCAATCCTTTCCCGCCGCTGGTGCCTTGCCACCGTGTGATGGGCGCCAACAGCCTGGGCGGCTTTGCCGGCAGCGACGACCAGAACGGCTTCACCCTGGGCGTGAAGCGCTGGCTGCTGGCCCACGAAGGACATAAAGAGTATCAATGGCAGCAGGCAACCTTGCTCTGATCGACGAGTTCTGCGACAGCCTGTGGCTGGAAGACGGGCTGTCCAAAAATTCGCTCGATGCCTACCGGCGCGACCTGACTGCGTTTGCCAAATGGCTGGAAACGGCACGCCCTTCGGTTGGCAGCCTGCATGCAGCCGGCACCGCCGACCTGCAAGCCTACTTCGCGGCGCGCCATGAAGACACCAAGGCCAGCTCTGCCAACCGCCGCCTGTCGGCACTCAAGCGCTTCTACCAGCTGGCGCTGCGCCAGCGCTATATCGCCGAAGACCCCTGCCTGCGCATGGCCTCGGCCAAGCAGCCGCTGCGCTTCGTCCACACCCTGAGCGAAGGACAGGTGGAAGCGCTGCTGGCCGCGCCCGACCTGCGCACCCCGCTTGGCATCCGCGACCGCACCATGCTGGAGCTGATGTATGCCAGCGGCCTGCGCGTATCCGAGCTGGTGGCCCTGAAGACGCTAGAGCTGAGCATGAACGACGGCGTGCTGCGCATCACCGGCAAAGGCGCCAAGACCCGCCTGGTGCCGTTCGGCGAGCAGGCGCGCCTCTGGATAGAGCGCTACCTGCGCGAAGCGCGCGGCGTGATCCTTGACGGCCAGCAGGACGACGCCCTGTTCGTCACTGGCCGCGGCGGCCCAATGACGCGGCAAATGTTCTGGGTCGTGGTGAAAAAGCACGCCCAGAAGGCCGGCATCACGGCACCGCTCTCGCCGCACACCCTGCGCCATGCGTTCGCCACGCACCTGCTGAACCACGGCGCCGACCTGCGCGTGGTACAGTTGCTTTTAGGCCACTCTGACATTTCTACAACACAGATCTACACACACGTTGCCCGCGAGCGTTTGAAGCAGCTTCATGCGCTACATCATCCACGCGGATAATTTCGTTTGCGCAGCGCTGCCAATCGGCTTACCTTGAAGCCTGGGAGGATCACAACATGGCGAAGACAAATTTCCAGTACGAAAAACGGCAACGCGAGTTGGAAAAGAAACGCAAGGCAGAAGAAAAAGCCCAGCGCAAGCTGGATGCAAAAAACCGCCCACCGACGGAGCAGGCGGCCGATGAGGCCGGCTTTGAAACCGCGGAAACTGACGTAACCACACCGGACTGATGAAACGAAGCCTGATCGCAACCAGCATCCTTGCTACCACCTTCCTGAGCAATTCCCCTGTCACCGCCGCCGAAGCTGCGGCGCCCACGCCACAGTGCGCGGCGCAGCCCGATAACGCCAACCCCGCTTTCGCGTACGTAATCGCAAGCTCGGCCGCTGTACGCGCCGCGCCTTCTGCGACTGCTGAAACGCTGGCTTATTTGCCCATTACTACCCGGCTGAATGTGTTGTGCCAGCAAGACGGCTGGCTGAATGTGGATGTCCAGGCGACTGGCGGCTTCCGCGGATGGCTGCGCGCCAACCTGCAGGGGCCCGAGGAGCCCACGCTCGAAGGAGCGTTAGCCGCCTTGCACGCCATCGCGCCTGGCAATGCGGCTGCGTTGCGCACGCAAGGCGAGCGCGTGATTGCCCTCGATCCGGTGAATGAGCGCAATTATGAAACCGTGCTGCAGGCCTTGCGGCAAGCGGGCGATGCAGAGACGGTGCACAAGCTGGAAGCGCGCCTGGCAGCGCTGCGCTCGCCCACTGTGGCACAAGGCAGCGATGAACCGAAGGTGATCTTCATTGCGACTGGCAGCAGCATGTGGCCGCTCGCGCGCCTGGATGGCGGCAGGTTGTTCACATTCCCATCGATTGGCGGCGACGGCGAAGAGTACGGCAAAGCCTACCGCAAATTCGTGGCGCGGTATTTTACGCCTGGCCGAGCCTATCATTTCTACACGCGTAGCGGTGTCGATGGCATGGCGCTTGTGCAGCGATTCGGCGATGAGCTGGAACAGCCAATGTCTACCATCAAGCGCGTTGCCGCCAAAGCGCCGGAGGCGAACGGCTTGTTGACGAACTTCCCGCTCACCGAAAGGCAGCCGGACGCCGAACTTGCCGTCAGCCCTGCGCAGCAAAAGGCCGCACTGGAGTTGGCGCGGTCTGTGCTGAAAAGCAAAGGTGTGCAGAAGTCGGACATTCCCCGCATCCTGGATAGCCAGAGCGTCGCAATCAATGCCGTTCCGGGCCAGGATGGTGCAGCACCGGTGCTGGTCATGTCAGCCAACCTGCAAATCCCTCCTGACAAACCGGACCAGGAGGTCCTGATCTACCGCATCTACACCTTGCTGCTGGTGATGGAGGCGAACAGCCAGGGCAAGTACGAGGTAACGCACCAGGTGTTCAGGAAGGCATCGGGGGAAAGCGAAGGCACGACGCTGGAATTTTTCACTTATGCTGACGTCAACCAGGACGGCAAGCCTGAGATCGTGGTGCACGAAGGATTTTATGAAGCCAACGGCTACTGGGTTCTTGGCCGCCAAGGCAAGGGATGGAAAGAACTGGTGGACGCGAACCGCGGCAAGTGACCGGCCGCCGTATCGTCCCCGCCAGCGCGGGGACGGGTAAGGCGACCTTTGTTACGCGGCCTCCGCCACGTCGGACTTGTCGGCGGCCGCCGCATCGTCTTGATGGCCGCGGCGCAGCCAGCGCTTGGCGCGCTTGCCGAAGGAATCGAGGTAGGTGTAGGCCACCGGCACCACCACCAGCGTCAGCAGGGTGGAGGTGATCACCCCGCCAATCACCGCGCGGCCCATCGGCGCCTGGGTTTCCCCGCCTTCGCCAAGCCCGATCGCCATCGGCAGCATGCCGAAGATCATCGCCAGCGTCGTCATCAGAATAGGCCGCAGGCGCACCTGGCCGGCAGCCATGATGGCGTCGAACTGGCTCATGCCGTCGCGCTGGCCGTGGTTGGTGAAGTCCACCAGCAGGATCGCGTTCTTGGTGACGAGGCCCATCAGCATGATCACGCCGATCACGGAGAATACGTTCAGCGTGGATCCGGTCACCAGCAGCGCCACCAGCACGCCGATCAGCGACATCGGCAGCGACACCATGATCGCAATTGGCTGCAGGAAGCTGCCGAACTGCGAAGCCAGCACGATGTAGATGAACACCACCGCAATACCCAGCGCCGTGATGGCGCCATTCATGGTTTCCGCCATCTGCTGTGCATTGCCTGCCACGTCGAAGCGCACGCCGTCGGGAAGCGTCATCGAGTCCATGGCCTTCTTCACGTCGGCATCGACGTCGCCGGCGGGGCGGCCTTCGGTGCCGGCGTAGACTGCCACGCGGCGTTGCAGGGCCTGGCGCTTCAATACCTGCGGGCTGAAGCCTGGCACGAAGTCGACCACCTGGCGCAGCGGCACCATCAGCGGGTTGCCGTCCGGGCCGATCTTGCTTGAGGTGAGCGACAGGTCGGCCAGGTCGGCGATGCGCTGGCGGCCCGATTTCGGCAACTGCACGTTCACTTCATAGTTCTGGCCATCGGCAGCCAGCCAGTAGCTGGCCGTGTCGCCCGCCACGAAGGGGCGCATGGCACTGCCAATCTGCTGCACGGTAAGACCCAGGTCGCTGGCCAGTTCGTTGTTGATCTTGATCAGGGTCGATGGGTTGGCGCCTTCCTGGCTGTATTCCAGGTCGGCGACGCCCTTGATCTTGCGCATCTTGGCCATCAGTGTCTGCGCGGTCTGTTCCAGCTTCGCTTCGTCAGTGCCGAGGATGGCGATGAAGATCGGTTTCTGGCCTACTGACATCGTAATGCCAGGGATGCGCTCCAGGCGCTTGCGGATTGCACCTTCCAGCTTCTGCTGCGACTGGCGGTGGGTCTTCTTCGCGTCCGTCAGTTTCAGCCGCATGAAGGAGGTGTGGCGGCCGCCCTGGTCGCCGACGTTGGCCAGCACGGCATCGATCTCCGGGAATTCCTTGAGCGCAGCTTCCACCTGCTTGACCTTGGCGTCGTTGTATTCCAGGCTGGAGCCGACCGGCACTTTGAATTGCAGGAAGATCTGGCCCTGGTCGGTTTCAGGGAACATCTCGCCGCCAATCATCGGCACCAGCATCAGGCTGCCCACGAACATCGCGAGGGCCGAGGCCAGGGTCAGCTTGCGCCATTTCAGGGCGAAGGCCAGCACCTTGCCATACAGCTTGTGCACCTTTTCCACGCCGTGCTCGACCTTTTCCATGATGCGGCCCAGCCACGGCAGGTATTTAAAGCGGTCCTTGACCGGGTCATGCCATACCGAAGACAGCATCGGGTCCAGCGTGAAGGAAACGAACAGCGATACCAGCACCGCCACCGTCACGGTTACGCCGAATTGCAGGAAGAAGCGGCCGATGATGCCGTCCATGAAGGCCACCGGCACGAACACGGCGACAATCGCAAACGTCGTCGCCATCACGGCGATGCCGATTTCATTGGTGCCGTCTTCCGCCGCCTTGCGGTGGTGCTTGCCGAAGCCGAGGTGGCGCACGATGTTTTCACGCACCACGATGGCGTCGTCGATCAGCAGGCCAATGCACAGCGACAGTGCCATCAGCGTCAGGAAGTTCAGGGTGAAGCCGAAGGCCTTCATGGCGATGAAGGAGGCCAGCACCGAGATCGGCAGCGTCAGGCCGGTGATGATGGTCGAGCGCCAGGAGTGCAGGAAGAAGAACACGATCACCATGGTCAGGACAGCGCCTTCGATGATGGTGCGCTTGACGTTGTCCAGCTGCGCCTGCACGCGTTCGGACTGCGAATCCATGATCTTGATCTTGATGTCGTCCGGCAGCGTCTTGCGCAGGTTTTCCGCCACCTTCAGGATGCCGTTGCCGACTTCGACCACATTGGCGTCCTGCACCTTGGTAATGTCCAGCGATACGGCGCGCTTGCCGTTGACGCGCGAGATCGACTGTTCCTCAGCCTCGCCGTCGATCACGTCCGCCACCTGGTCCAGGTAGACCGGGCCGTTGGCCCGGCGTGCCACGATGATCTTGTTGAATTCCGCTGCTTCTTTCAGCTTGCCTTCCACGCGCACCAGGGTTTCGGTGACGTCGGCAGTCAGGCGGCCGGCGGGCAGGTTGGCGTTGGTGTTCTGGATGGCGCGCATCACCTCGTCCACGCCAACACCTTGCGCCCGCATGTCGGCAGGGCGCAGGCTGACCAGCATCTGGCGCTTGGTGGTGCCGAAAACGCGCACCTGGCCGACGCCCGGCACGCCCTGGAAGCGCTTGGCCAGGATCTGTTCGGTCATGGTGGACAGTTCGCGCAGGCTGCGCTTGTCCGAAGTGAAGGACAGGCTGACGATGGGCTGGTCGTTCTCGCCTTCTGCACGGGCGATGAAGGGCTCCTTCGCTTCACGCGGGAACTTGGGGCGCACCAGCGCGATCTTGTCGCGCATGTCCTGCATCGCCTTGTCCATATTGGTGGACAGTTCGAATTCGACGTAGACGCCGGCCTTGCCTTCCCACGAGTTGGCGCGGATGGTCTTGACGCCGGACACGGTGTTGACGATGTCCTCGATCGGACGCGTGATGTCGTTCTCCACCGCTTCCGGCGAAGCGCCCGGATACATCACTTCAATCGCGGCAAACGGGAAGGATACGTTCGGCATGGATTCCACGCCGAGGCCTTTATAAGAGAAGATGCCAAGCACCATCAGCGCCACCATCACCATGGTGGCAAAGACAGGCTGGCGGATCGAGATTTTTGTGATCCACATGGCAGCGCCCCTTAGCCTTTAGCCGCGGCCAGCATGGCCGGCTTGGTGGCGGGGGCGCTGGCCGGAGCCGCCAGTTTCACTTTCGCGCCTGGTTTCACGCCTTCCAGCTTGGAGATGATGACGTTGGCGCCCTTATCCAGGCCACCCGTCACTTCGGCCAGGCCCACGTCTTCGCTGCGCAGGCCAAGGCTGACCGGCTGCGACACGACGATGCCGTTGGAGACCAGGTAGACCACCTGCTTGCCCGCTTCTTCACGCAACGCGGCCAGCGGCACCATCGGCGCTTCCTTGGTGCGCTCGGTGGTGATATTCCCCTTGGCGAACATGCCCCCACGCAGCACGCCATCGGCATTCGGCACCGAAATGTAGACCAGCATGGCGCGCGAGCCGGCTTCCGTGGTCGGGTTGATGCGCGCTACCTTGCCGCTGAATTCGCGCTTGGCGAAGCCGTCGACACGGAAGCTGACTTCCTGGCCGATTTTCACGCGCGGGATGTCAGTGGTGGGCACTTGCGCTTCCAACGTCAACTCCTGCAAGCCGACGATGGTGTAGACAGGCATGTCAGGCGCGACCTTATCGCCCGCCTGGACATGACGTTTGGAGATAATCCCGCTGATCGGGGCACGGATCACGCTGTCGTTCAGCGCGATGCGGGCCAGTTCGACCATGGCGGAAGCAGATTTGACGTTGGCATGGGCCAGCTCGACGGCATTGGCCGTGGTATCGAAGCTGGTCTGCGAGATGAATTTTTGCGACAGCAGTGCTTTCGCGTTGTATTCGTTTTTCTGTGCCATGGACAGCCTGGCCTGGGCTTCTTCCAGCATGGCCTGCTGCTGGGCCAGGCGTGCCTTCAGGTCGGCCTGGTCGAGGCGGGCCAGCACATGGCCTTCCTGTACAGAAACACCTTCGCGCAGGGCCGCTTCCTGCACCTGGCCGGAGACTTTCGACTTGACGGTGGCCTGGCTGACGGGGATCAGCGAACCCGACAGTGGAAGGCCTACCGATAGCGGGCGCGCATCGATGGCGGCGATGTCCGCACTGGCCAGTTCCAGCACGGGCGCCGGCTTGGCCTCTCCAGCCTTGGGCGCTTCGGCCGGCTTGGCCTGCGATTTCATGATTGTCCAGCCGCCACCCGCCAGGCCCAGCACGATCAGGCCGATCAGTGGCAGGCGCCAGCGTTTCGGGGATTTCAGGTGTACGGGCTGTGGGCTCATTATTGTCTCTTCGTTAAAGTTGCCCGCTGGCGCGGGTTGCGATGGTGTCACTGTAGGTTTTAACAAGTCCAGCAGCCACGGAAATGCGATAAAGCGCAAAAACGGCGACATGAAATGCAAAAAGCGAGGGTGGAGCAGCGCCTTCCCGCGCACCTTTGATGCAGCGCAATCGGCGCGCCGCCCCAGGTGGCAAAAATGGGACCATGAGTACCACCATGCCCACTTTGCCGAATGCGTTGACGCCTGCCCATGCCGCGCTCGACCTGATCGCGCGGATGGTCGCGGCGCTCGAGCTGACGCCGCTGGTTTCAGTCTGCAGCTTCAACCGTGATGGCGTGATTACGTTCTGCAACCAGGCTTGCGCCGACATGCTCGGCATTAAGCTCGATGCCGCAATTGGGCAGCCCATGGCAACCTTGTGCTCGCATGGCTTGCGGCAGGCGGAACATGATGCAATGGTGGAAGAGGTCTGGCGTAACGGCCACTCTCCGCCGGCCGGTGACTGGCAAATCCAGACCGGCGATGGGCGTGAGCTCTGGCTGTACTCGACTTGCATCCCCGTCTGGCACGACGGCGAACTGGCGCAAATCTTTTGCATGCAGGTCGATATCACACAGCGGCGCAAGGATTTCGACGCGCTGCAGGCGGCCGGCGCCAACTTCCACCATATGTTCGAGCGCTCCAGCGACGCCATTTTCCTGCTGCGGGACGGGGTGGTGGAGGAAGCCAACCCGGCGGCCGTGTGCCTGTTCAAATGCGAGGGCCCTGGGCGGCTGGTCGGGCGCAGCCTGCACGATTTTTCGCCAATGACGCAACCGTCGGGCCAGTTGTCGGCGGAAGCCGAGGCGCGCATGGCTGAGGAAGCGAGGCAGGGTGGCAATGCGCGCGGCGAATGGCATTACGTGGACTGCGAAGGCTCGCTGTTCTGGGCGGAGGTGCTGCTGACTGCGATTTCCCTCGACGGCAGCAACCTGTATTACGTGGTGGTGCGCGATATATCCGAGCGCAAGCGCGCCGAGCGCACGCTGCACCTGGCGGCGCAAGTGTTTGAAAACAGCCGCGACGCCATTGTGCTGACCGACCGCGGGCGCCGCGTGATTGCGCTCAACCGTGCCTTCACGGTGATTACCGGCTTCGGGCCGCAGGACATGCTGGGCAAGCCGGTCAGCCTGTACCGCTCCGGCGTGCATGACGAATCGTTCTACCGCGAAGTGTGGGCCCGGGTCGAAGCCAGCGATCACTGGGAGGGCGAATCCTGGGGCCGCAAGAGCGACGGTGCGCTGTTCCCCTGCTGGACCAGCATCAGCGCCATCCGCGATAGTGCAGGGCGAGTCAGTAATTACATGGGCATCGTCACCGATATCACTGAGCGCAAGAAAAGCGAGGAACACACGCGGCACCTGGCTGAGCATGATTTCCTGACCGACTTGCCGAACCGGGTGCTGCTGCTGGACCGCTTGCGCCTGGCGCTGGCGGCGGCGCGCCGCAACCACGCTTTGCTGGCGCTGCTGTTCGTCGACCTGGACCGCTTCAAGATGGTCAACGACACGCTGGGGCATTCAGTGGGCGACCGCTTGCTGAAGGAAGTCGCCAGCCGGCTGGTGCATTGCGTGCGCGAAGCCGATACGGTGAGCCGGCAGGGCGGAGACGAGTTCATCATCATCCTGTCTGACGTGGCGGGGCCGGAAGGTGCGGCGCACGCGGCGGAGACCGTGCTGCATGCGCTGGAACAGGAATTCGTGCTGGGCGAGCACATCGCGCATATCTCCGGCTCGATCGGGATTGCCATGTTCCCGGGCGATGGGGAAGAGATCGATGCGCTGCTGAAGCATGCCGATATCGCCATGTACCACGCCAAGCAGGAGGGGCGCAACGGCTACCAGTTCTTCAGCGGCGAGATGAACACCCGCATCGTCGAGCGCTCCGGGCTGGAGCAGGGCTTGCGCCGTGCGCTGGCCGAGCAGCAGTTCGAACTGGTATTCGAGCCGGAGGTGGACATTGCCAGCGGCGCGGTGGTGGGCATGGAGGCGCTGGTGCGCTGGCGCCACCCCGGGCAGGGCGTGTTGCTGCCCGAGCGCTTTATCGATGTTGCGTCCGAAGCCGGGTTGATGGTCGATATCGGCAATTGGGTGCTGCGCGAAGCGTGCCGGCATGCGCGCGGCTGGCTGGACAAGGGGCGGGAACTGGTGGTGTCGGTCAACGTGGCGCCAGCCCAGTTCGTGCACAAGGATTTGCTGGAATGCGTGGGTGAAGTCCTCCGCTCGACCGGCTTGCCTGCGCGGCTGCTCGAATTGCAGCTGACCGAAGCGATGCTGATGCAGGGTGGCGTCCGCACCGAGGCTGTACTGGGCAAGCTGCGCGGGTTGGGAGTGCGGCTTTCAATCGACGACTTCGGCACCGGCTATTCGCGGCTGGGGCAGTTGAAGGACTGCCCGATCGACAAGCTCAAGATCGCCCAATCGTTCTTCGACCACGGGACCGACGCTACTGCCATCCGCACCATCATCGCCATGGCGCGCAGCCTGGACATGACCGTTATCGCGGAAGGCGTTGAGACCGAAGCCCAGCTCCAGCTCCTGCGCGAGCTCGGCTGCGACCAATACCAGGGCCACCTGGCCGGTGCCACCGTGGGAGGAGAGCCATGACGCATGAATCAATTGCCAGCCGTATCCTGCTCTTGCGCGGGCAGCGTGTCATGTTGGACGCCGACCTTGCGGAACTGTATGGTGTTCCGACGAAGGCGCTTAACCAGGCTGTCCGGCGCAACAGCCGGCGGTTTCCTTCGGACTTTATGTTTCAGTTGAGCTTGGCGGAGAAGCAGGAGGTGGTCACAAGTTGTGACCACCTCGCGCGACTGAATTGTGAGCGATGGTTGAGGTGCTGCGGCAGCTGGCTCGGCCCGCGGAACCGCAGGCGAAGCGGCCGATCGGGTTTGTGACGACGGACGATATGGCGACTAGCGCAGCCGCAGCCGCACCAGCACCTGGCCGTGGTCGGAGACCTCGGGCCGCTCCTGGCGCAAGTGGTCGTTGAAATAGCTCACGTCCAGCACCTCGCCGATGGCGCGCGGGGAGGCTGGGTTGAATTCTTCCGATACCAGCACGTGGTCGATGGTGGAGTAGTGGCCTTCGTGGATGCTGGTGTAGGCCACGTGGCGCAAATGGTCTTGCCGCAGCTGGATCTGGTTGGCGTCGTACATGCGGCCGCGCCGCTCGTCGCCGGGCATCATGCCGCCGCCGTTGCCTAGCACGATGGTGGTGGTGACCGCATCGGCCGTGTCGTTGAAGTCACCCAGCACGATGCAGGGCCGGCGCGATTCGCGCATCATCTTGCTTAACAAAACCCGCAAGGCCACAGCTTCCGTGCCGCGCCATACCAGCGAACGCAGGCTGGCCATGGCCAGGTGCAGCGGATCTTCCGAGGTATCGCCGCTGCGGTAGTCGGGACGGCGTGATTTCAGGTGCACCACGATGACGTCCACCACCACTTCGTTGGGCAGCACAATCTGCGCGTGCAAGGGTGCGCGAGCGAAGCGGTCCGCCTCCGGCAGGCCGGAATCTGCCGGCACGCCCTCGGGAAAATTGGCGTAGACTTCCGGCGCGGCGGCCAAAGGCAGGCGCGAAACCAGGGCCACGTTGGGCGTCAGGCGCGAAGCGTTGGGATCGGGATCGAAGCCGGCATGCATGGCGTCGCGGTATTTGCGGGTGCGCGAGAGCACGTCGCGCAAGGCCGCTTGCGAGAAGATTTCCTGGAAGCCGATCACGTCGGCATCGAGCTGGTCCAGTTGCTGCGCGGTCCATTCCGCCTTGGCCTCGTACTCCTGCTCCGTCAAAGGCTGCAGGTTGTCGTACAGTTTCGCCCCTGGCGGGGCAAGGTTGCAGACATTGAAGGTGGCAAAGCGAATTTCTTGCTGCATAATGAGAAACTCCTCTCTTGGCACTAGCGTATCACGGCATGGCAAAAAAAGAGCACATTTCCGAAACCCCGGCGACAGCTTTACTGCGTAAGCACAAAGTCGCTTTTAGCGAGCATCCGTATGACTATGAAGAGCATGGCGGCACATCCGTCTCTTCGCGCGAACTCGGCGTCGATGAACACCATGTGGTGAAGACCCTGGTGATGCAGGACGAGGCGGCCAAGCCGCTGATTGTGCTGATGCACGGCGACTGCAAAGTCTCGACCAAGAACCTGGCCCGCAATATCGGCTGCAAATCCGTTGAGCCTTGCAAGCCCGAGGTGGCGCAGCGCCATTCCGGCTATATGGTGGGCGGCACCTCGCCTTTCGGCACCAAGAAGGCGATGCCGGTGTACGTCGAAGAAAGCATCCTTGGCCTGGAAACGATTTATATCAATGGCGGCCGCCGTGGCTTCCTGATTGGTATTAAGCCAACGGTGCTGACCGACGTGCTGGCAGCCAGGCCGGTGCAGTGCGCCCTGGCAGATTGACGGGTTGCCAGTTTTGCATCTCTGCCGTACCGCTTTTGCCGTGCGGTATGGTGTATAGTCGCTGCCGCATATAAAAACAACGAATCCTGGGGATTTATGATTACTTTGCTTTTGATTATTGGCGCTTACCTGATTGGCTCGATTTCCTTCGCCGTCGTGGTGAGCAAGTTCTACGGCCTGGACGACCCGCGCACCTATGGTTCCGGCAATCCTGGCGCGACCAATGTGCTGCGCAGTGGTAACAAGGGCGCAGCGATCTGGACCCTGATCGGCGATGCGTTCAAGGGCTGGCTGGCCGTGTTCCTGGTCGATCACTTCCAGCAGCAACTGGGCCTGGGTTACCAGGCCGACCAAGCGATTGCCCTGGTGGCCGTGGCCGTGTTCATTGGCCACCTGTGGCCGGTGTTCTTCAAATTCGTTGGCGGCAAGGGCGTGGCAACTGCCTTGGGCGTGCTGCTGGCATTGAACGTATGGCTGGGCCTGGCAACGCTGGCGACCTGGCTGGTGGTGGCTTACGCTTTCCGATATTCCTCGCTGGCAGCCCTGATCGCTTCCGTGTTTGCACCGTTCTACTACGGCCTGCTGTTCGGCGCTGAGCCGCAGCTGGCAGCCGTATTGGCGATGAGTGGTTTGCTGGTTTGGCGCCATTCCAAAAATATTGCTAACCTTATTGCTGGCAAAGAAAGCCGTATCGGCAGCAAAGCCAAGAAAAAGGCCTAGAACACCATGACTACTACCCCGATCCGCATCGACTTCGTTTCCGACGTCTCCTGCCCCTGGTGTGCGATCGGGCTGAACAGCCTGGAAGTGGCGCTGGGCCGGCTTGGCGACAGCGTCCAGGCACAAATCCACTTCCAGCCCTTCGAGCTGAACCCGCACATGGTGCCGGAAGGGCAGGACATCACCGAGCACCTGCGCCAGAAATACGGCGCCAGCCCCGCCCAGCAAGAACAGACCCGTGAAATGATCCGCCAGCGCGGCGCCGACGTCGGCTTTGACTTTGCCATGGGCATGCGTAGCCGCATTTACAACACTTTCGATGCCCACCGCCTGCTGCATTGGGCTGGCGAGCATGGCAAGCAAAAAGAGCTGAAAAAGGCGCTGTTCGACGCCTATTTCACGCGCGGCCAGGATCCAAGCTCACGCGCCGTGCTGGTACAGGTAGCCGGCAAGGTCGGCCTGGATGAGGCGGAAGCGGTGCAAGTGCTGTCATCTGGCCGTTACGCGCAGGAAGTGCGCGATATGGAGCACTTCTACCATCGTAACGGCATCCAGTCGGTGCCGGCCGTCATCATTAACGAAAAGCATCTCATTTCTGGCGGGCAACCGCCGGAAGCTTTCGAGCGTGCTCTGCGGCAAATAGTGGCGTCCAAATAACACTATTATCTTGCTTGCAACCTTGTTACACTTGGTACCGTAACAAGGGAGAGAGCATGTCTGCCGCAGAAAACATCATAACGACGCTGTACCCCGGGCAATCGGACGACCATCACCGCCTGGCTGCGCTGCACCGCTACGACGCACTCGACGCGCCCGCCAGCGGAGATTTCACCTTCCTGACCGAACTGGCTGCCAAGGTCTGTGACGTTCCGTATTCCTTCATCACGCTGATCGATGCCGAGCGCGCTTTCGTCAAGTCCTTCACCGGGCTGGCGGTCGGCTCCATTCCGCGCAGCCAGTGCTATTGCTCGCTGGCAGTGCTGGGCGAGGACGCGACCGAGATCTGTGACCTGAGCAAGGATGCCCGCACCGCCGGCATGCCGCTGACCACCGAAGCACCCTTCATGCGCATGTACAGCAGCGTGCCGCTGACCACGAGCGATGGCTTCGCGATCGGTACCCTGTGCGTCATGGACACCAAGCCGGGTTGCCTGTCGACTTCGCAGCGCGACATGCTGCGCAAGCTGGCGCGCCAGGTGATGGCGCTGTTCGAGCTGCGAGCCAACGAGAAGGCGCTCAAAGCATCGATGGAGGAACTGGAAACCCTGGCCACCACCGATGAGCTGACCGGCCTGCATAACCGCCGCTCGCTGATGAACCGGCTGCGCTTCGAAGTGGCCCGCACGCGCCGCTTCCGTACCCCGCTGTCGGCGGTCATGGTAGACGTCGACCACTTCAAGAACGTCAACGATGAGTTCGGCCACCAGATGGGTGACGAAGTGCTGGCTGCCATTGGCCGGCTGGTGCGCGAAAACGTGCGGGTGATCGACGTGGCCGGACGCTACGGCGGCGAAGAATTGTGTATCCTGTTGCCGAACACGCCGCTCGAAGGGGCGCGCAAGTTCGCAGAGACGTTGCGGTCGCGGATCGAGGCCCAGGTGCACAGCGCCGGGGCGCGCACAGTCGTAGTGACGGCCAGCCTTGGCGTCGGCTCCTTCAATCACATGGATATTGATGATGCCGAGATGCTGCTGAAGCAGGCCGATGCCGCGCTGTACCGCGCCAAAGCCAATGGCCGCAACCGTGTGGAAGGTTGAACAGGACAGGAGTTTGCATGCCGAAGGCAATTTGGAATGGCGCCGTGATCGCGGAAGCCGATAGCAGCGAAGTCGAGATCGTCGAGCACAATATCTATTTCCCGCCATCGCGGGTCAGGCAGGACTATCTCCAGCCGAGCCAGCACACCACGCTATGCCCGTGGAAGGGCGTGGCCAGCTATTACAACGTGGTGGTGGACGGCAAGGTGAATGCCAACGCCGCCTGGTACTACCCATCGCCGAAGGAAGCGGCCAACAACATCAAGGACCGCATCGCTTTCTGGCATGGCGTGGAAGTCCAGCATTAATTGGACAACATCACCCATTCCGTGGTCGGCCTTGGCGTCGGCGAGCTGGTACAACGCTCGCTGCCGCCGGAGGCCGATGCGGCGCGCCACAAGACGCGCCATCGCTTGCTGCTGACGGCCTGCGCGCTTGCCAGCAATTTCCCCGATCTTGACCTGGTGTTCACCCGGCTGGCGCCTGCGCCGCTGGGCTATTTGCTGCATCACCGGGGACACACGCATACCTTGCTGTACCTGCTGCCGCAGGCTTTGCTGCTGCTCGCCGTATTGTGGGCCCTGTGGCCGAATGCACGGGCCTTGCTGCGCGAGAGCCGCGATGCGCGGCGCGGGCTGCTGCTGGCGGTGGCCGCCGGCTTCCTGCTGCACCTCGGCATGGACCTCATGAACAATTATGGCGTCCATCCTTTCTACCCGTTCAGCGGGACCTGGTATTTCGGCGACATGGTCTACATCATCGAGCCGGTGTTCTGGGTGGCGTTCGGGGTGCCGCTGGCGATGGCTGCGCCTTCGCGCCGCATGCGCATTGTGCTGCTGTCGGTCCTGCCGGTGGTGCTGCTGTACGTGACGATGCATGGCTACCTTGGCTGGGCTTCGTTCGATGCGCTGATGGCGCTGGGCGGGGCGGTGGCGGTGCTGCGCTTCATGCATATGCACAGCCGGCGTGCGCTGCTGCTGGCGCTTGGCGTAGCGCTGGCGTTTGTCGGCGTCCAGGCGTCGGCGTCGTACAAGGCGCGCCAGGCGGTGACGGCGGCCCTGGTACTGCAGGACCCGCAGGCGCGCGTGCTGGATGTGGCGCTGACGGCCTTCCCGTCCCAGCCTTTCTGCTGGAGCTTTACGTCTATCGAATCGGATGGGAAGACTTACCAGCTCCGGCGCGGGCATTTGAGCTTGGCGCCTTCGCTGCTTCCGCCGCGCGAATGTCCTGCGGCGCTGACGGCTGATGCCTCGCAGGAGATGGCCGGCACAGTGCCGGGCGTGCTGGTTTCCGGCTCGTGGCAGGGCGACGTGGCGGCCTTGCGTGCCCGCGCGGCGGCCGATTGCCAACTCGCCGCATGGCTGCGCTTTGCGCGCATGCCGGCGGTGGACGCGGACCAGGCCAGCGATTTGCGCTTCGCCACCACGCCGCGCGGCAACTTCACAACGCTGCTGCTGACGGCAAAGCCGGAATGCCCATTCGGCGTTCCGGGCTGGGGCATGCCACGCGCTGACCTGCTGGGAGCCGCGCGATGAAGACCTACGATCCGCACCAGCGCTTTGGCCGGCCGCAAGGCGGCTGGCGCGAAAAGCTCTATGCGGTCATCTTCGAGTCCGACACGCCGGCTGGACTCGCCTTCGACCTGGCGCTGATCGGCGCCATCCTGCTTAGCGTGACGACGGTGGTGCTGGCCAGCGTGTCCGAGGTGGCGCGCGACTATGGCGATTGGCTGTTCGCGGCGGAGTGGTTTTTTACGGTGCTGTTCACGATCGAATATATCGCCCGCCTGCTGTGCGTAAAGCATCCGCTGCGCTATGCCCGCAGCTTCTTCGGCATGATCGATTTGCTGGCTGTTGTGCCAAGCTACCTGTCGCTGGTCTTGCCGGGCGCGCATGTGCTGCTGAATGTAAGGATCCTGCGCCTGCTGCGCATGTTCCGTATCCTCAAGCTCACGCTCTATATCGAGGAATACGGCATGCTGGGGCGCGCCTTGCTGGCCAGCCGCCGCAAGATCCTGATTTTCCTGTCGGTGGTGTTCATGATCGTGTTCCTGCTGGGGACTGTCATGTACGTGGTTGAGGGGCCGGCGCACGGCTTCACCAGCATCCCGACTTCCGTCTACTGGGCGATTTCGGCGGTGACCACCGTGGGCTTTGGCGACCTGGTGCCGAAGACGGACCTGGGGCGCGCCATTGCGTCCGTCATGATGCTGCTTGGCTGGGGCATCCTCGCCGTCCCGACGGGCATCATCAGCGCCGAAATCAGCCAGCAGCGCCGCTCGAGCCGCATTTGCGCCGGCTGCCTGGCGGGAGACCATGAGCAGTCGGCGCGTTTCTGCAAAAGCTGCGGGAACAAGCTTCCGGTGAGTTAAGCGGCTTGCTTGACCGGCTGGTCGAAGTCGGTCGACAGCGACAGCTCCAGCCAGGCCGCCATCTCCTGCTCCACAAACCGGTTCTTTTCGCGCACGCGGGCCACGGTGTCGCTGCCCAGGTGCAGGCGCAGTGGCGGCTGCGCGCTGTCGGCCAGCTGCAGCAGCGCCTTGGACAGTTTCTCCGGATCGCCCGGCTGCTGGTGGTTGACGCCGGCGGCGAAGGTGCGCATGGCGCCAACCGTGTCCCGGTAATCGTCGATGCGGGAGGCGGTTTCCGACAGCGAACTGGCATCGAGGAAGTCGGTGCGGAAGAAGCCCGGCTCCACCACGGTAACGTGCACGCCCAGCGGCGCCAGTTCCAAGGCCATGGCTTCGCTCAGGCCTTCCACCGCAAACTTGGTGGAGCTGTAGATGCCCCAACCCTGGTAAGCGCTGTAGCCGCCGACGGAAGAGATATTCATCACGTGGCCGCCATGCTGCTTGCGCATCACCGGCAGCACGGCGCGCGTGACGTGCAGCAGGCCGAAGACGTTGGTCTCGTAGTTGCGGCGCACTTCATCGGCCGAGGTTTCTTCTACAGCACCGAGAATGCCGTAGCCGGCATTGTTGACCAGCACGTCGATGCGGCCGAAGCGTTCGATTGCGGCCTGGACGGCCACCACGGCGGCGGCCTCCCGGGTGACGTCCAGCTGCACCGGCAGCAGCTCGGGATGCACGCCCAGTGCGTCGGCAATCGCTTGCGGGTTGCGGGCGGCTGCGACCACGGAGTCGCCGCGCGCCAGGGCGTCGCGTGCAATCAGCAGGCCGAAGCCACGGGATGCGCCGGTGATGAACCAGACTTTGTTTGCCATGATATTGCTCCTTCAAGGAAGTGGTGAGTTGGTGAAGCCATATTAGGCGCCGCAATGCTGCTACACTAGATACGGGAAAGGTGTTTTATCTTCAACTGGTGGTTGTAAATGGACAAGGCGCGCGTCATCACACTTTTCATCGGCGTGGTACATGCCGGCAGCTTCAGCCAGGCGGCGGTGGATGCCGGCCTGTCAGCGCAGGCCGTCAGCAAGGCGATCCGCCAGCTGGAGGAGCATCTCGGCGTGCGCCTGTTCCACCGCACCACACGCAGCCTGAGCCTGACCGACGAGGGGCAGCGCCTGTTCGAATTGGCGAATCCCGGGCTGCGTTTGCTCGATGAAGCGCTGGACCACGTGCGCAGCAGCCGCGAGGCAATGGATGGCGTGATCCGCATTACCGCGCCGACTTCGATCGGCAGCATTGTGCTGGCGCCCTTGCTGGCACAGTTCCAGGACATGCACCCTGGTACCCGTTTCGACCTGTACCTGGAAGACCACTTCACCGACATGATCGAGTCCAAGATCGACGTCGGCTTCCGCGCCGGCAATCCGCCCGAGCGCAACCTGGTGGCGCGCCGCCTGGGGAAGATCGCCTTGTATATTTGCGCCGCGCCCAGCTACCTGGCCAAGCACGGCACGCCGAAGACCGTAGCCGATTTGCAGAAGCACCGCTGCACGGGCTTCCGCCAGCCCAATACCGGCCGCATCGTGCCATGGGAGCTGCGCGGCGAGGGCGGTACCATCTACCAGGACGTGCCGTGCGTGGCCAGCTTCAATACCGCGGAGGCCGAGCTGGAAGCAGTGCGCGCCGGCGTCGGCGTCGGCCAGCTGACCCTGTACATGGCGGAACGCGACCTGGCGGAAGGACGGTTGGTGCACCTGCTGCCGCAGCACGTGACTTCCAACGCCGGGATTTACATGTACTATGCCCAGCGCAGCCGCATGCCGATGCGGGTGCGCCACTTTATTGACTTCGCGATGAAATACCCATGGACCGCCTTTACCTGATGACTGTCTACGTGGCCGTGGCCGAGGAGCAGGGCTTCGCGGCAGGTGCGCGCCGGCTTGGCATGTCGCCGCCTGCCGTCACACGCGCCGTCGCAGCGCTGGAAGAAAGGCTGGGCGTCAAGCTGCTGGACCGCACAACGCGCCATGTGCGGGTGACGGAAGCCGGCCAACGCTACCTGGATGATGCGCGCCGCATCATCGCTGAAGTCGATGAGGCGGACGACGCAGTGGCCGGCATCAACGCCGCGCCGCGCGGTCACCTGACTGTCACCGCGCCGGTGCTGTTCGGCCGCCTCTACGTCATGCCAGGCATTGTCGATTACCTGCAGCGCTATCCGGCCATGGATATTTCCACAGTCTTTGTCGACCGCGTCACCAATTTGCTGGAGGAGGGCATCGACGTTGGCATCCGGATCGGCGAACTCCCCGATTCGAGCATGCGCGCGATTCCGGTCGGGCAGGTACGTCGCGTGATCATCGCCTCGCCCTCTTATATTGCGAAGCATGGCGCGCCGCGCTCGCCGCAGGAGCTTGAGCAGCATACCATCGTCGCGTCTTCCGGTTCCAGCGTGCCGCCGGACTGGCGCTTTCACCATGGCGGCAGCACGCTATCGCTGCGGGTCAAGCCGCGGCTTGGCGTCAATAACAATGATTCGGCAATTGAGGCTGTGCGCAGCGGCTTTGGCATCGCACGCCTGCTGTCCTACCAGGCGGCGGCCTTGCTCGAGGCGGGCGACCTGGTGGAGGTGTTGCAGGACTACGCCACGCCGGCCGTGCCTATCCATATCATCCACCGCGACAGCCGCCAGGGTTCGACGCGCATCCGCAGCTTCGTCGACCTGATGGCCGACCGTTTGCGCACCGATCCGAGGCTCCATCCTGTGCGCTGACAGCGCTAAATTGGTGCGCCGCACAATCGCGGTGCTGGATTTTCACCGCGCTTCCCTATGAAGGAGGGCTGGCACGGCGCTTGCAATATCCCCATTAATTACATAACCGGGGATAAAGATGGATCGCACGTTCAGCCTTACCCGCCGACGCCTGCTTGCTACGGGCGCCGCGGCAGCCTTATCGAATTACGCCTGGGCTGCGGGTTCCGACAAGCCGGAAAAGGAAGAAGTCAAAGTCGGCTTCATTCCCCTCACTGACTGCGCCTCCGTCGTGATGGCGTCCGTGCTGGGCTTCGACAAGAAATACGGCATCAAGATCGTCTTGAGCAAAGAGGCTTCGTGGCCTGCCGTGCGCGACAAACTGGTGAACGGTGAACTCGACGCAGCCCATGTGCTGTATGGCCTCGTTTATGGCGTGCACCTTGGCGCCGGCGGGCCGAAGAAAGACATGGCCGTGCTGATGAACCTCAATCACAATGGCCAGGCGATCACGCTGTCGAAGAAGCTTGCCGACAAGGGCGCAGTCGACGGCGCCTCGCTGGCAAAGCTGATGCGCGCAGAGCAGCGCGAATATACCTTCGCCCAGACTTTCCCGACTGGCACGCACGCGATGTGGCTGTATTACTGGCTCGCTTCGTACGGCATCAACCCGATGCAGGACGCGAAGATGATCACCGTGCCGCCGCCGCAGATGGTGGCGAATATGCGGATCGGGAATATGGATGGCTTCTGCGTGGGCGAACCGTGGAATCATCGCGCGATCGCAGATGGCATCGGCATCACCGCCACTACCACGCAGGAGATCTGGCGCGACCATCCGGAGAAGGTGCTGGGCACCAGCGCGGAGTGGGTCAAGAAGTATCCCAACACCGCACGCGCGCTGATTGCAGCGGTGCTGGAAGCAGGGCGCTGGATCGATGCGTCCCTGTCGAACAAGCTGAAGATGGCCGAAGCCATTGCCGACAAATCCTACGTGAATACCACGGTCGACGTGATCGGGCAGCGCATCCTCGGGCGCTACCAGAATGGCCTTGGCAAAACCTGGGACGATCCGAACTACATGAAGTTCTTCAATGACGGCGCGGTGAACTTCCCTTACCTGAGCGATGGCATGTGGTTCCTGACGCAGCAGAAGCGCTGGGGCTTGCTGAAGACAGAGCCGGATTACCTGGCGGTGGCCACGCAGATCAACCAGATTGAGGTCTACAAGGACGGAGCGAGCCTGGCAAAGGTGAGTGTACCGAAGTCGCCGCTGCGCAGCGTGAAGATGGTCGATGGCACGGTTTGGGATGGCAAGAATCCCAAGGCGTATGCCGATTCGTTCAAGATCAAAGCGTGAAGGGAGGGCGTATGAGTGCAGTCTATGAATCGATTGGCGGTGCGGGCGCGGCGCGCGAGAGCGCAGCGTCAGCCCTGGCGCAGGCGGGCATCGGCCCGGCAGTGGAGGTTCCGGCCACGCCATCGCGCCGTGCACGGCTGGCGGCAAAAGGCGTGCGCCTGGCGCCGGAGGGCGGGCGGCTGCGTCCCGTTGTCATGAAAGTCCTGCCGCCATTCCTTGGCCTGGTATTGCTGGTGCTGGCCTGGCAAATCCTGGCGGTCCAGAATGCAGGCTTTCCGACGCCACTGGAGACCTGGCATGAAGCGGTGAAGCTGTTCTCCGACCCGTTCTATCGCAAGGGCCCGAACGACCAGGGCATCGGCTGGAACGTGCTGGCATCGCTGCGCCGTGTCGCGCTGGGCTTCGGCATGGCGGCGCTGGTCGGCATCCCGCTTGGCTTCGTGATTGGGCG
>JBCNOP010000209.1:0-9208 GCA_039593775.1 Pseudoduganella sp. | reverse complement strand
AGCTGGCGCGCGATATGGCGCTGCGCCACGTGGCCGATTTCGTGCGACAGCACGGAGGCCAGTTCGGATTCGTTCTGCGCCGCCAGCAGCAGTTGCGAATGCACGCCGATATAGCCGCCAGGCATGGCGAAGGCATTCAGGTTCTTGTCGCGGATCGCGAAGAAGTAATACTCAAGGTTGGCGTCGCCGCGCGCGCCCGGGCGCGCATCCACCAGCTTGGTGCCGAAATTATTCAGGTATTCGATGATGGGCGGGTCATCCAGGTAGTCGCGCTCGAAGCGCAAGCTTTGCATGATCTCTTCGCCCAGGCGTTTCTCCATCACCGGGGACATGTCCTCGCGCGACGCATCGCCCAGCGTCGGCAATTCAGCCTGCTGCGCCTGTCCCGCAGGAGCGGCGATCAACAGGCCGGAAACCAGTGCCGCCAGCAAGGGACGGCGAAAATGTAGTGCATTCACAGTGCTATCATACCCGTTCAACAAGAGAGCTACGCGATGACCGAACACCTTACTCATTTTGATGCTGCCGGCCAGGCCCACATGGTCGACGTCGGCGCCAAGGCCGAAACCCAGCGCATTGCCGTTGCCACCGGCAGTATCCGCATGAAGCCGGAAACGCTGGCGCTCATTCTATCGGGAACCGCCAAGAAAGGGGACGTGCTCGGTATTGCACGCATTGCCGCCATCATGGCGTCCAAGCGCACGGCCGACCTGGTCCCCCTGTGCCATCCTTTGGCCCTGACCCGCGTTGCCGTGGACTTTACCACTGATGAACCCAGCAACAGCGTCCATTGCCGCGCGCAGGTGGAAACCTACGGCAAGACCGGGGTGGAAATGGAAGCCTTGACCGCGGTACAGGTCGGCCTCTTGACCGTGTATGACATGTGCAAGGCGGTCGACCGCGGCATGGTGATGACCGATATCCGCGTCACTGAAAAAGCGGGCGGCAAGTCAGGCGACTGGAAAGCCTGATGCTACGCCGCGCGGCCCTTGCATCGCTCTTTGCGCTGCTCGCTGCGTGCGACAGCGACGATGGTGGACGCGGCGGCCGCAGTGCGATGGCCGAGGTGGCGAACACCGAATGGCACCGCAAGGACTTAAATGCTCACTTGTCGCGCTGGCTAACGGTGGCGCCCACTCCTTCCGGCCTGCTGCAGGGGCAATTCGAGCGCAACTGGCAGCCGCCGAGCAAGACCAGCGGCGACCTGACCTTGCATAGCCGTCTGGTGTATACCATGCTGGTCGGCTACGAATCGACCGGTGACGCGCGCTATCTGGAAGTGGCAAAGCGCGGAACGGATTTCCTGCTCTCGTCTTTCCACGACCCATTGCACGGCGGTTTCTTCCAGGCTGTCAATGCCGAGGGCAAGCCGGTCAGCACGACCAAGAACACCTATGGCCACGCGTTTGCGCTGCTGGCGCTTTCGCACGCGGCACGCGTGACGGGCGAGCCGAAATACAAGGCTGCGGCGCTGGCTGTGTGGCAGGACATCCGCCACAACCTGCGCGAACCCGGCGGCGGCTTGCGGGGCTCGGCGCCGCGCGATTTCGTCTCGAAGCTGGAAGGCCGGCACTCGCAAAATCCCCTCATGCACATGTTCGAGGCCTTGCTGGCCCTGATTGATGCGACCGGCGACCAGCAGGTGGTGGCCGATGCGCGCGAGCTGGGCGACTTTGTGCTGAACCAGCTTATGGTCGGCCTGCCCGATGGCGGCGCCTATATCCCTGAGTGGTACGACGAGCAGTGGAAGCCTCTGACTGGCGATGACGGCTATACCGACCTTGGCCACCAGTTCGAATGGAGCCACCTGCTGCGCAGCGCCGAATCGCGCGGCCTGCCGCCGATCTATGCCGACGTGGCGGACCGCCTGCTGAAGTTCGCGGTGGCGAAAGGGTATGACGAGCAGGATGGCGGCATCTTCAACCGCATGTCGGCCAACGGGCGCGTGGACAGAAGCAAGTACTGGTGGCAGCAGGCGGAAGGCATGAAGGCCTTCCTGGCCGTGGCACAGCGGCCGGACATGGCGCGGCGCTACCATGAAACGCTGGAGCTGGTGGACAAGGAGATCCTCGACCGCGAAAACGGCGGCTGGCGCTTCGGCGCCAAGGAGACCTGCAGCGGCGGCTGCAGCAAGATGCAGCCCGACCCGTATCACCTGGTCGGGCTGGACTGGACAGTCCTATCGACAAAGCAATAGTTGATGTACGGCCTTATTGTACAATGGGCAATTGCTCATAAATAGACAATAACGAAGATGGCGAGCGAAAACAAATTGCAGGAATACGCGTTCGAACAGATGAACCTGCAGGTTGGCGGGCGCATCCAGTTGATCACCCATCGCACCCTGCGGCCCATGCAGCACTTCTCGACCGTGATTGGTTGGGTGCGTGACGAGTACATGATCGTCAAGATTCCGATGGAAAATAATGGGCCGATCGCCATCACCGAAGGCGACAAGCTGACAGTCCGCGTTTTCTCCGGCGTGAATGTCTGCTCGTTCTCGACGGTCGTGCAGCGTGTCTTCCTGCGTCCGCTGATGTATGCCCATGTGGCCTTCCCCAGCGAGATCCAGGGCACCAGCCTGCGGGCCGCCATGCGGGTCAAGGTCGAAATCCCGGCCAAGATGTCGCGCCACGATGGGCACCATGCCTCGGTGTTCCTAGTGAACCTGAGCGTATCCGGTGCGCTGATCGAATCGACCCAGCCTCTGAGCCGCGAAGGCGAGACCGTACAACTGGACTTTACCCTGCTGGCGCCGCCGGATGACCGGCAAGTGCGGATCAATACCTCGGCACTGGTGCGCAACGCCACGGTGGCGCAGTCGCAAAAGATGGATGGGCGGGATGTGTTCAGCTATGGCGTGCAATTCACCGGACTTGACCCGGCGCACTTCACCCTGCTGCAAAACCTGACTTACGAGGCCATGCTGGCCGACCGCCAGAAAATCGTTTAAGAAAATGCCGCCCAGCCTTAGCTGGGCGACATCGGAGCCGATCAGGAAGCGGTGCTGTTCTTCTCGATGGAATTCTTCACAGCAGTATTAGTAGCATTCGACACAATCGTCCAGCGCATGGTGGTATCGCCAACGATCACATGTGGCGTAAAGACAATGGTGGTGCCATCAACACCAGTACCAATGCCATTGGCGAGGGTCAGGGTGATCTCTCCGTCAGTAACACTTGCCGATGCAACTTCATTGGTTCGGATGAAGACTGGAATTCCAGTTGGCGTGCCACTTGAAGTGGTGTCGCAGCTAGCCAGTTCGTTGCCGGCTTCCTGGGCGCACACGGCGACAGCGGTTTTCAGCGAATCGATGGAAGCGATGGCGTTGGCTACTTTAGCCTTTGCGGTGTAGTCGGAATATGCTGGGATCGCCACGGCGGCCAGGATACCGATAATGGCAACAACAATCATCAGTTCAATCAGGGTGAAACCTGCTTGTGCTTGGCGCTTGATCATTTTCACGGACTTCATTTGCTCTTCCTTCGGGTTGGGGTCTGGGAATCAGTGGGACACTTTCATACTTGCAATCCGCGTGCCAGCTTAATTCGATTAGGAAACTACGGATTTCTGTCAAAAAATGTCAACTTTCATGCCAAATGAACAATTGTATGGTGAAAATTTTTGTCAGCTCAGCTGAAAGACCGCTTGAGATCGCGATTTTTCCGCACAATGGAAAATGCCGCCCAGTTCTCACTGGACGGCATTTGATTTGACTTTGGCTTTCTAGCCGGCAGCCCGATTAGGAAGCGGTGCTGTTCTTGGTGACAGAGTTAGCCACTGCGGTATTGCCGATGTCAGTGGTGATCTTCCAGCGCAGGGTGGTGTCGTTAGCGTTCAGGAATGGTTCGAACTCAATTTTTTTGCCATCAATATTAGTGCCGATGCCTGAATTGAGGGTCACGGTGATCTTGCCGTCGGTAACAGTAGCGGTATTAATTTCTTTGGTGCCGGTGAAGACTGGAATGCTCGTTACAGTGGCGCCAGTGGTGTCGCAGGTGTCCAGAACGCCGCCAGCTTCTTGTGCGCACATGGCAACAGCGGTTTTCAGAGAGTCAACGGAAGCGATAGCGTTAGCTACTTTAGCCTTGGCCGTATAGTCGGAGTAAGCTGGGATTGCAACAGCAGCCAAGATACCAATAATGGCCACAACGATCATCAGTTCAATCAGGGTAAAACCTGCTTGTGCTTGACGCTTCATCATCTTAATGGATTTCATTTTGTCTCTCCTTCGGATAAGAAACCAATAAATTGGGCACGACACACAAGTACAAGCAATGGGCGTGCCACTCCAATTTGCCATGTATTTCGCTGATTTTCGTCAAAAGCTGTCAGTTTCCTACTGCTGAGTCGACAATTTTAGTCAGCGGCCATGCATATTTGGACAATTTGCAGTCTCGCCTTGTGAAAATTTTTGTCAGCTCAGCTGGAAGGCGCCGCTTGGAATCGGGATTCTTCCGCACAATGAAAAATGCCGCCCAGTTCTCACTGGACGGCATTTGATCTACCCCTGGCTTTTTAGCCAGCAGTCCGATTAGGAAGCGGTGCTGTTCTTGGTTACAGCGTTAGCCACTGCGGTATTGCCGATGTCAGTGGTGATAGTCCAGCGCAGGGTGGTGTCGTTAGCGTTCAGGCGTGGTTGGAATTCGATCTTCTTACCATCAATGTTGGTGCCGATGCCAGAATTGAGGGTCACAGTGATCTTACCGTCGGTAACAGTAGCGGTATTGATTTCTTTGGTGCCGGTGAAGACTGGAATGCTCGTTACAGTGGCGCCGGTGGTATCGCAGGTGTCCAGTACGCCGCCAGCTTCTTGTGCGCACATGGCAACAGCGGTTTTCAGCGAGTCGACGGAAGCGATAGCGTTAGCTACTTTAGCCTTGGCGGTGTAGTCGGAGTAAGCTGGGATTGCAACGGCAGCCAAGATACCGATAATGGCCACAACGATCATCAGTTCGATCAGGGTGAAACCAGCTTGAGCTTGGCGCTTGATCATCTTCATGGATTTCATTTACTGCTCCTTCAGGTAAGAAACTTAAAAAGTGGGTCTAACACCTGAGGTAGAGCAATCCGCGTGCCAGCTCATTTTTTCAGCAAATCAGCCATATTTCCGCCAAAAAATGTCAGTTTGGCATGTTTTCTTGACGATTTTGGTCAACTGGCCAGCAAACTTTGTCAGTTTACGACGTTGCCCCATGACAATTTTCGTCAACTGACACGGAATGCCATCAGGATGCCGCTGAGGTCGAGGATGTCGCCCCCCTTCAATGGGTGCTGCTGGCGCGGCATTGGGTCACCGTTCAGAAGCGGCGATTTGTCGCCTTCGACGTGGGCGACGGAATAGCCCTCGGGAGCACGGGTGATCACAACTACTTGCACGCCAGGGCGGCCGAGGCTGGTGACGGCCTTGGTCAGGCTCAGGGTTTTGCCGGCATTCGTGCCGTTCAGGACTTCGATATGGGCTAGCGGCAGCTCGGCGAACTGGGTATTTGGCGCGGCAGCGGCGGAAGCCGAGGGTGGAACCGGCATGGCCGGGATGGTAGCGGCGGCGGCGGCCAGGGGGCGGATGCCGTCGCTGACGAATTCGAGGTGGTACTTGGCCATCTTGATCACATCCTTGTTTTGCAGGAAGTGCTTGCCGATGCGGTGGCCGTTCACAAATGTACCATTTGTGCTTTGCAGGTCTTCCAGGAAGGAATCGTCCAGGATGGTGGTGACAAGGGCATGCTCACCACTGACTGCGGGGTGGTTGAGGACAATGTCGTTATGCTTGTGGCGGCCGACCGTCATGCGCTCCTTGGTGAGCTGCACGGTCTGTTCGATTACACCTTCTCGCATCACGAGTAGTTTTGCCAAATCAATATCCTCCGGGTAAACGCAAACGGGGAGCCGAAGCTCCCCGTTATCATACAGCCACTATTACAGCATTGCCTTCAACAGGCGAGCCATTTCGGAAGGGTTCTTGGTAACCTTGATGCCGCAGGCTTCCATGATTTCCAGTTTGGCTTGTGCAGTGTCGGCGCCGCCAGAGATCAGCGCGCCGGCGTGGCCCATGCGCTTGCCTGGAGGAGCGGTGACACCGGCGATGAAGCCAACTACTGGCTTCTTCATGTTGTCCTTGATCCAACGGGCTGCGTTGGCTTCGTCCGGACCGCCGATTTCGCCGATCATGATCACAGCGTCGGTGTCAGGATCGTCGTTGAACATGCGCATCACGTCGATGTGCTTCAGGCCGTTGATCGGGTCGCCGCCGATACCAACTGCGGAAGACTGGCCCAGGCCCAGTGCGGTCAGCTGGCCGACTGCTTCATAGGTCAGGGTGCCGGAGCGGGAAACCACGCCGATACGGCCCTTCTTGTGGATGTGGCCAGGCATGATGCCGATCTTGATTTCGTCCGGAGTGATCAGGCCTGGGCAGTTAGGGCCCAGCAGCAGGGTCTTGGAACCTGCTTTAGCCATGCGGTCTTTCACTTCCATCATGTCGCGGACTGGAATGCCTTCGGTGATGCAGATGGCCAGGTCCAGTTCAGCTTCTACGGCTTCCCAAATTGCAGCGGCTGCGCCTGCTGGTGGAACGTAGATCACGGAAACGGTTGCGCCGGTTTCCGACTTGGCTTCCTTGACGGAGGCGTAGATTGGGATGCCTTCGAAGTCTTCGCCGGCTTTCTTCGGGTTCACGCCAGCTACGAAAGCTTCGCGGCCGTTCGCGTAGTCGCGGCACATGCGGGTGTGGAATTGGCCGGTCTTGCCGGTAATGCCCTGGGTGATGACTTTGGTGTCTTTATTGATCAGGATAGACATAGTGATTCCTTAATTATTTACCGGCAGCGGCAGCGACAACGCTCTTGGCTGCATCTTCCATGGTGTCAGCGGAGATGATTGGCAGGCCGGAGTCGGCCAGCATCTTCTTGCCCAGGTCTTCGTTGGTGCCCTTCATGCGGACGACCAGCGGTACTTGCAGGGACACGGCTTTGGATGCGGTGATCACGCCTTCGGCGATCACGTCGCAGCGCATGATGCCGCCGAAGATGTTCACCAGGATGGCTTTCAGGCCTGGGTTCTTCAGCATGATCTTGAACGCTTCGGTCACTTTCTCGGCCGTTGCGCCACCGCCCACGTCCAGGAAGTTGGCTGGCTCGCCGCCGAACAGCTTGATGGTGTCCATGGTAGCCATGGCCAGGCCGGCGCCGTTCACCAGGCAGCCGATGTTGCCGTCCAGGGAGATGTAGGCCAGGTCGAACTTCGAAGCTTCAACTTCGGCTGGATCTTCTTCGTCCAGGTCGCGGTAAGCCACGATTTCCGGGTGACGGAACAGGGCGTTGGAGTCGAAGTTGAACTTCGCGTCCAGTGCGATGACCTTGCCGGAACCGGTCAGGATCAGTGGGTTGATTTCAGCCAGGGAGGCGTCGGTTTCCCAGTAGGCTTTGTACAGGCCTTGCAGGTTGGCCACTGCGTCGGCGATCGAGCCTTCCGGCACGCCGATCTTGCGCGCCACGTCGGCGGCTTCAGCGTCGGTCAGGCCAACGGCTGGATCGATAGCGATCGAGTGGATTTTTTCCGGGTGCGATTCGGCGACTTCTTCGATGTCCATGCCGCCTTCGGAGGAAGCCATCAGGACAACGCGCTGGGTAACACGGTCGGTCACCAGGGAAACGTACAGTTCCTTCTTGATGTCGGCGCCTTCTTCGATCAGCAGGCGGCGGACTTTCTGGCCTTCAGGGCCGGTCTGGTGGGTCACCAGCTGCATGCCCATGATCTGGTCGGCGTACTCTTTCACCTGTTCCATGGTCTTGGCAACTTTGACGCCGCCGCCTTTGCCACGGCCACCGGCGTGGATCTGTGCCTTCACGACCCACACTGGGCCGCCCAGGGTTTCAGCAGCTTTCACTGCCTCTTCCACGGTCATGCACGGAATGCCGCGCGGTACGGTCACTCCGAATTTTCGGAGGATTTCTTTGCCTTGATACTCATGGATTTTCATGCTGGCTTTCCCTTCTTTCGAATACCTGTTTGTTGGTTAGATGTATTTTGTACAGCACCTAGGCTGCGTCTGTCTTGTTGACATACCAGCGTGGGTAGAACTCGGCAACTGCCCCGCCATCGGTCTTGAGGGCGTGGCACTTGTCAAGTTGGAACGGTTTGTCTGTCGCAGTGCTGGAGCGCTCGTTCACCGGCCAGACATCATTGGCAAAGGCTTGCACGGCTGCCGTCGGCAGCACCTGGGCCAATTCAGTCAGGTGGGTACAGCCTTGTACACCAGCCAGCCGTTCCTTGACCGCTTGGCGAAAACCCTTCATCAGGTTCAGGCCGATCAAGGCTTTGTAGGCTGGGCCGATCGTGTCGCAATGGCCAGGATAAGGAACGGCGTCCGAACTTGCTTCGGCATCGACGATGGTCAGCTGCTTATCGACGGTCACGCGCAGCCACAGGTCGTGCAGGGCTTCGTTGCCCTTGCGCGGGCCGGATGCCAGCATGGTGTCGAAGGATTTGATGTCCGTGATATGGGCGTCAAGATCCCACAGGCCATCCTCGCGTGAATACGCCTGGATGTCTATGGCGCGCGTGTGCCGCAGCGCTCGTCGGGAGACAGGATTTGACAAGGACATAAGACCGATGCCACTCAAAAGTGGCCAAAATTATAAGCAGCTAATCAGTACGCCGCAGCTTCTACGGACAACCACCGCACCCGCGGTGCTGCATAAAACTATCGAAGTGTAGCATACCTTCCGAGGCCAATTTAAAAGTCCTCGTCGGGCATGGTGCCCTTCATGGCGGTGCGGATGGCTTTCTGGGAGAAGCCGCGTGACATGAGGAAGCGCAATTGCTTCTGGCGGCCTTCGGGATCTTCGGCGACTTCACCGAACTTGCGGCGCCAGACTTCGCAACAGCGCTCGACTTCGTCTTCTTTCAGGCTTTCTTTTACTTCGGCCAGCATCTCGCCGCCGATGCCGTGGTGCTGCAGTTCGGCCACGATGCGGCTATTGCCGTAGCGGGCGGCGCGGCGATGAACGAGGTTTTCGGAGAAGCGCTCTTCAGAGAGCCATTTGTTTTGTTCGAGGAAGTTCAGCAGGGCTTCGACGTCGTCGCCCTCTTCCGCGTGGCGTTGCAGCTTGCGGGCGAGTTCGAGGCGGCTGTGCTCGCGCTGGCTGAGCAGGCGGAGGGCGCGGGCTTTTAGGGTGGGTTTGGGGAGGGGCATCTTCTAAACCGG
>JBCNOP010000208.1:0-9260 GCA_039593775.1 Pseudoduganella sp. | reverse complement strand
CCGCGCCGGCCCGTAAAGCGGCGGCGATAAACACTACTTCCGCAATCTCCTGCCTTGTGGCTCCTGCCTCGATAGCATTTTTTGTGTGCGCATCGATGCAATAAGCGCACTGGGTGGTCAGCGCCACCCCGATCGATACCAGTTCGCGGTATTTTGCGGGAATGACCCCGTCTTCGCGCTCTGCCACCGCCTTCAGGTCCAGGAAGGCTTTCGCCTCCTGCGGCGCAAACTGAATCAGGTCTTTAGCGTACTTCAGGTCCTCCATGATCGCTCCTTGGCTGGTTGAAATTACCAGCTAAGAGGCAGCAGGATGTCAAAAGGATTCGCGGCTACGCAATTCTATTTGCTGCACAGCTTGCGCGACGCCATCCTCCAGCCGCATCGCTTCGCCCACGCGGCGCGCCCGGTCGCCCATCGCAGGAGTGCTGCGCAGCCGGCGAATCTGCGCCGCAAGGCTGGACGCCGTCACATTGCGGCGCTTCGCAGGCCTGCCTGCGACGCCGATCCGTTGCAGCTCGCGCCCCCAGTGCTCCTGCTCACTGAGGTTGGCGACTACGATCGATGGCTTGCCTGCAAGCGTCGCCGACTGGGTCGTCCCGGCGCCACCATGGTGAACAATCGCCTGGCAATGGGGGAAGATCTGGTGGTGCGGCGCCGCCGCGACATACAGGACCTGATCGTCAGAACTGAAGCCGCAGGCTTGCCAGTCGCTGCACTGGATGACCGCGCGGCAGTTCGCCTGGCGCGCGGCATCGGTCAGCAGGTGCAGCGCCGCTGCTTGTCCCTTGAGGTCCTTGGGCATCCAGCTGCCGAAGGTCATGTAGACCGGCGCCTCGCCGGCCGCCAGGAAGCCGCCTAACGCCGGCGGCAATTGGCCTTCCAGTTCGCAGTTCGGCCGGTCCAGGAAGCCGCAGACCTGGATGGTCTCCGGCCAATCCGGCTGCCGTGGACAGAGCTGCGGGCTGACCGCCACCAGCGCAAGATACGGCGAAACCCACACGTCCGAAACGATATCGCGCATTGGCGCCATGCCCAGCTGCTTGCGCAGCCGGTCCGGGTAGTGACGCAACGTACGATTCAGCAGGGTACGGGTCAGCCACCATAACAGCCGGTTGCCGCGCCGCCCCACCATCGACAAGCCGAGCGGGTTGACGTAATCGCTCGGCACGCCGGCGTGGGACAACAATACGCTGACGTAAGGCAGTCCTGCATGTTCCGCAGCGATCTGCAGGGGATGCATGAAGTAATGCCCAACCAGCAAATCCGATTCGGCGCACAGGCGCTGGGCCGCTTCAAACATGGCGTCTTCGGCCGGGGCAAACGCTATGCGCAGGATTGCCGCCATCTGCTTCATGGGATCGCGGATGCTGTATGCGGACTGGCCGAAGGCCTCCGCCTGCTCGGGAGTGAAGGTGTGCGGCGTCAGGACGGTGATCTTCGCCCCCGCCGCAGAGCGCACCTTGTCGTAGGTTCCGGCTTCCAGGCTGGTGATCACCAGGTGGACTTCATGGCCGGCCGCTTGCAGGCCATCGGCAAGGGCAAGGAAGGGGCGGATGTCGCCGTGGCTGCCCCAGGTCAGCATTCCAATCTTCATGCGGCCGGCACATCATCGATGTCGCGGTACACCAGCAGGCCGCGCTCGCGCGCCGCCGCCACCATGGCATCGGCGCCTGCCGAAGGGCCTCCCACGCGCAGCACGGCGTCGCAATGCCCGAGCAAGCGCTCGCAGTGCGGATGGAAGATCTCGTCAAAGACGGCGTCGCCCACCGACTTCGAACCGGCGGCATGCACTACGGGCAGCGCCAGCCACTCGCCCAATACCGGCGTGTGGCCCTTGCGATACAGCGGCAGGACAAACGCCTCCATCGCGGCGACATTGGCAGCCATCCGCGCCGGGTCGTCACCGGTGCCGGAGCGGTAAGGACCTGCCACCAGGATCATCATGCTGCGCGGCGGCAGCAAATGCAGGTGGAGGTACTGCAGCAGCATGACGGTCTTGCCATCCATGATCTCGCCATTAGCCGTCATCGCCAGCGCCTTGTCTGCATCCAGTTCGAGAACCTCAATATCTTCGCCCTCCTGTTCCAGACCGCCGCCGCTGCCGACTTTCGATTCCGCGTCATACTCGCCGACGAAAAAATGCAGCCGCTCGGTGACCGAGCCTGGACTCATGAAGACATCGAATACCTCGCGCAGCCTGTCCACCTTGTAGCCAGTCTCCTCTTCCAGCTCGGCATGCATGCGCTCTTCCGGCCGCGCTGCGTCCAGCAGGCCGGCCGGGGCTTCGATCAGGTAGCCATCGTGCTGGTTGACGTATGCGGGAAAGCGGAACTGGCGCGTCAGCAGCACGGTGCGGCGGGCACGGTTATACAGCAAGGCCACGGCGCCGTTGCCGCGGTCATAGGTTTCCCTGCTCATGGTCTGCCAGCGGCCATCGCGCCGCTTCAAGTCGAAGGTGGTCGTCTTGAGGACGTACCAGTTATCTGACAACAGCTTGACCGACTTGATGCGGACACATTCTTGCATGGGATGTTCCTAGTGAGTATCGCCTGGTGATACCAAGCCAGCACCGCGATGATATCTTGGAAATAAAACTTTTGCTTTCCTCACCTTTTGGCCAAACTTCGCGCCATCACACCGCTATCGCTAAAGGAGAACATCATGTGGGGAATAAACGCTGTGCGGCGCTGCTGCCGCACTCTTGCCGCCCTGGCACTCGGACTGCTTGCGCTGCGCGCATCGGCCGCACCGGAACTGCCTTGGATTACCAGGCCAGACTTGGCCCAGCAGTTGCAAGTTGGCGACTTGCTCTTCATACGGGTAAGCGCCCTGCCTTTCCGCAAGGTCGCCGAGACAACGAACAGCTGGACCAACCATGTCGGCATCGTCGTCGCGACCGATGGCGCCGAACCGGAGATCGCGGAGAGCACTTTTCCGGTTTCCAAACGTGGTGGCCTTGAGCGCTTCCTGGCGCGTTCGGAAGGCGGCCGCGTCGAAGTGAGCCGCCTCAACACGCCGCTGACGGCCGACCAGCAACGCGTCCTGGTCCAGGCGGCACAGGCACGCATCGGGGTGTTTTACGACACCGGCTTCAACCTGGAGTCGCCGCGCCAGTTCTGTTCGCGCTTCGTGCACGAGGTGCTGCGCGAAGCGAGCGGCATTGAAGTGGGCCAGGTCGAAACCTTCGCCACTCTGCTCGCACGCAACCCGGCAGCCGATCAGTCGTTCTGGAAATACTGGTACTTCGGGCACATTCCCTGGGAGCGCCAGACCGTTACGCCGGCCAGCGTCATGAACAGCACGCAGGTGCATGCTGTCTTCGATGGCCTTGTCGCGACTTCAGCGGCGAAGCTGCGCCGCCAGGATGGCGCGCAAAGCCTGCCATCGCTGTGACTTCTCCGGGTATGAGAGAGTGTATGCCGGACTGCTGGATGGGAGCTCCGCAATCTGGTAGTTGGCGACTTGGGGGCCAAGCGCCTTGATGCCCAAGCGGCCTGCCGTTCCGCCATTGAATGCAAGCGCGCCGATATTGGGGTAACGCGAAAGCAGGCCAAGCAAATCATTGTCGTCGCGCTGCCTGATACGGCTGTCCAGGCTACCGGGACGGTGGGCTTGCGCCACTACGTCCCACAGACCGACATGATTGGCCAGCAAGGTCGCCAGTCGCGCATCGTAAGCCATTGCGCGCAAGTCGGCATCGATGACCGCGCCAAGCAGTTCCCAGAATTTGTTTTGGGGATTACCGTAATACTCTTGCACCGCCAGCGATTTATCGCCCGGCAGGCTTCCCAGCACCAGCAGGCGGGTGCGATGGTCCACCACCGGGTCGAAACAGCGCTTGCGCGCCTCTTGGCATGAGGTGCTTGTCGTCATGCCGGCAATTCTAACAAGCGGGACTGGCCCGCTTCCAGGCTTCAGGCCTTGCGACGGCGTACCAGGCCGAAAACAGCCAGGCCAAGGCCGAACAGTGCCAGCGAAACTGGCTCAGGTACCGCTGCAGCGGCGTTGCGGCCTTCCACTGTGAAGGATACGAAGTCGGCGCCGTCGACAGCATAAGCGTTCACGTCCGAAGTATTCTGCCAGCGCACTTTCAGAATGTTGTCGGCCGAGAACTGGGTCCACTGTGCTGCAGTCAGCGCGATGGTGCCGGAGATGGTGTAGTCGTAGTTTTCCTCATTGGTCACGACGCTGGCCGGGCCGCCATTGGAACTGCTCCAGTGGGCCAGTTTCACATCATCGAGGAAGAAGTCCAGGTATTCGTTGAAACCATCAAAATTGAAGCCGTAGTCGCCTTTAGCGGTAATCGACACAATGACATCGCTTTGCGCAGGGCCACTCAGGGTGAATGCATGGCTGTAGCCTTGTTCAGTCGTGTTGACTACCGTGGTGTTGCTAGCGATGACACCAGCGAAAGCGCTGGTGCTGGAAGCGGCGGCGATCAGGGCTGCAGCGATCAGTTTCTTTGACATCAAATTCACTCCGTAGTTGCTAATGGTAAATGGACTTACGCATTAAGCAAAAATGATGCCAATTAACATATTTTGTTTTCAATCAATAACTTATGAATAGGCGAAAGGAGGGACTGTAAAATTTTCCGACAGGCAAACCCTTGTGTCGGGGCATGAGATCAGGTGTAGAATCGAACGGTAGTGCTATACAAATAATCAAACATTGGAGACCGCAACCATGACCGAGCAGCGTGCCATTGTTACCCTGCTGTTGAAATACAGCGAGAGTCACCTGAACCCTACTAACGAAGCGATCCATTGCGTCTGCGTGCCGCTGATCGTGTTTAGCCTGCTGGGATTGATCTGGGCCATCCACCCGTTGCTGGCGGTGACGCTGGCTGCCGTCTCGATGGTGTATTACTTCAAGCTGTCGCGCAATTTCGCGTTGGGGATGCTGGTGATGGCCGGTTTCATGCTGGCCGTGCTGAGCGCGCTGCCGCCGGCTTCGGTACTGCCGCTGAGTATTGTGATTTTCGTGTTGGCCTGGATTGGCCAGTTCATCGGCCACAAGATCGAGGGCAAGAAGCCTTCGTTCTTCGATGATTTGCGCTTCCTGCTGATCGGGCCGCTATTCGTTCTCGGCGTGCTGTATCGCCGCCTGAACGTGGCTTACTAGAACAGTGCGATATTGAGCTGGTTGGGGGGCAATGCTTCCCCGGCCAGCAGAATGATCACCGCTGAAGCGACATAGCCGAGCACTGAGGCGACCCAGATGCGCGTTTCCGTGTTCATTCCTGCCTCCAATCGTTAAGTACTTGAATCTTACCGATTTTTTAGCCTCCAATAATCACCGATTGTCGCACAGCGGCATATTGCAGAAACACTTATACTGGCGGGATGCCTTCTTCGATACTCTTCATTCTCGCCTGCCTCATTTGGGGTTCCACCTTCTTCGCAATTACCCTGCAACTCGGCGACATTGCCCCAGCAGTTTCCATCGTCTACCGCTTTGCGCTGGCCTCGAGTGTGCTGTTCGCCTGGTGCCTGCTGCGCGGCGACAAACTGAAGCTGTCGTGGAAGGCGCAGCGCTGGACAATCCTGCAGGGTTGCTGCAGCTTTGGCCTGAGCTATATCGGCACCTATAACGCGGAACAGTATGTCGTGTCGGCCCTGGTGGCCGTGCTGTTTGCGCTGATGGCGTTCTGGAACCCGATCCTGAACCGCATTGCCTTTGGCACGCCGCTGACCTGGCGCACCTGGGCCGCCGGCAGCGCGGCAGTGGGCGGCGTGGTGCTGCTGTTCTATCACTCGATTGCCGCATCGCTGCGCGAGGTGATGGCGGGCGGCCAGGGGCATTTCATCCTGGGCCTGGCGTTCGCGCTCGGGGCCACCATTGCCAGCTCGGTCGGCAATACCCTGGTGGTCAAAGTACGCCAGCATGAATCGAATGTGCTGCTGACCATGGCCTGGGGCATGTTGTGGGGCACGCTGCTGGTTGCGCTGTGGGCGCTGGTGCGCGGGGATGCCTTTGTCATGCCGGCCACGGCTTCTTACTGGGGCGGCTTGCTTTATTTGTCGCTGCTGGGCTCCGTGATTGCGTTCGCCTGCTACTTCACACTGATCGACCGCATCGGCACGCAGAAGGCAGTGTATATCGGCGTAGTGACGCCGGTGATCTCGGTGCTGCTAAGTATTCGCCTTGAAAATTACCGGCCAGGCTGGATGGAAATCCTGGGCATGGTCGTGTGCATCGCCAGCGTGGCCTGGGCGCTCAGAGCGCCATCAATGCCGGCCAGCCGTACTCCTGTTGAACTTAACCCTTTGAAGAAAGCTTCATGAGCAATTTGACTATCCGCCCTGCCCGTCCGGAAGACGTGGCGTCCATTATGGCCATGATCCGCGAACTGGCCGTCTTCGAAAAGCTGGAACACCTGGTTGTGGCTGATGAGGCCATGCTGCACGAAGAGCTGTTCGGCGCAAAGCCAGGCGTCGAGGGCATTGTGGGCGAGGAAGCAGGCGAAGTGGTCACTTACGCGCTGTTCTTCCATAATTTCTCGACCTTCCTGTGCAAGAAGGGGCTGTACCTGGAAGACCTGTACGTGAAGCAGAACCGCCGCGGTGCGGGCTACGGCAAACAGATGCTGGCGGCGCTGGCCAGGATCGCCGTGGAACGCCAGTGCGGGCGCTTCGAGTGGTCGGTGCTGGACTGGAATGTGAACGCGATCAAGTTCTACGAACAGATGGGCGCTGACGTGCTGCCCGACTGGCGCGTGTGCCGCGTCACCGGCCCTGCATTGGCAGCCCTGGCGAAGCAATGATCCCGGTCGCGCTGCGCTACCAACTCGGTCCCGACGAGTATCTGGCGCAGCAGCACGCCCTGATTGGCGACACTTCGCGCCAAGCACAGCACGCGAAATGGAAGGACACGCTGATGTTCTCCGGCGCCTGCGCTGTGGGCTTCCTGGCTGCATTCCAGGCGAATAACCGCTTATTGATGCTGCTGTTGGGTACAGCCGGACTGGCGCGCCTGCTGACGCCATGGGATCACAAGATCAAAATCAAGGCGCAAATTGCGGCCCATGCCGAGAAAAAGGTGCGGCGTCGCGACGTCTCGCTCCGGATCGACGATGAGGGACTGCACGAGGAGGTTGAGGGTGTCCACGCATTCGCGCCATGGCAAGCGGTGAAGTCCTTCCGCGAACTTGGGCACATCCTGCTAGTCCAACTGGCTGGCGAGTTATGGGTCGTGATCCCGGACGTAGCCTTTCTCGGAGCGGGCGCCCCGTCGAAGGCTGATTTCATCGCACTCCTCCAAAGCCGCGGCATCGCCAGCGCAGCAGCCTAGGCAAAAAAGTTCTTCACGGATTGGCACGGACTCATGACCTTCCATCCTTGGCTCACCAACTCACGGCATCAACACTTACCTCAATTTCTTCTTGTCACGACGAACTAAGTTTAAATGGGCAATCCCAACGATTATCACTGACTGTATAGCAGCATAAATTGACGCTTCGCACCATAGAGCAGCAATGTTCGATTTGCCAAATACGAACGCTGAAAATTGCTCCAGCGCTGCTGAGGAAGGTATGCTGTGCACAAGAAAGATTGAGGGGAACAACACGGGGAAGTACGCGATCATCATAACTACGTCAGCCCCCTTGGATTGCCCAGCACTTTTAATATCAACGGAAAGCGAAAGAAGGGTTATAAATATCGTTAAGTCTATAACCCACCAGGCCACAAGCAAATAGCGCCATTCCTTTCGATTTCTATTAGCAAAGACCGCCACTATCCAAAATAGCCAAAGGGCTGATGCATAGAGGTACAACCACATGAAATAGCGTTTCCCTTCTGAATTAACTGCGTTGCTTAACACAGCTAATAACAAGCCAAGAAGGCTTACCAGGAACAGGCGGCGCGTCAATGCAGACATTGCTTGCAGGTGATTCATGGAATTAAATCGGCGGCGAACATTATGTGCATCTCATGAGGACGGACCCCATACTTGGCAGAACAAATGCTATTAAGCTTCGTCGAATGGCTTTGCATGAGCGGTTGTGCCGATGCTTCGCTTTGAGACTTATCAAATGAGAGCGTTAGCCATCTGAGCGAAAGACCCGGCACCGGCCCAAAAATGATAGGCCTGGTGCAGCCCTTTCCGCTTCCAAATGCCCATTGTTGGGCCATGCATTTGTTCCGATTTTCCACAAATTCTCGACCTCGCTATTTAGCGCCACCTCTGCGAACTGCACCTAACCACCGCAAACGCAATCAAACTTTTGCGCCTGAGGTTTAGGAGAAGCAGGTGACTCTCTACGCACCATTTTTCCAGTCAGCCCTTTGCCGTTGCAAGTGACAACGCATTTAGCTGCTTCATCTTGAAATGAAGGACGAGAAAAGACAAACGGAGCAACCACCATAAAGATGATAATGAGTGCTACCAATACCTGTAAAAGCGATTTCTTACTTATTCTCAATTTCGATCCTCTCTGCTATGCCTTAAAACTCGGCATTGCGCCTAATTCGCGGAGATAACTCGCCATTTTGTGCACGTAAATCCACGAGGATCTCGCCAACCAGGGGCACTTACTTTCGGGCCGGAATCGTCTTTACGTCTCACAGAACATTGCTCTTCGACAGACTGTTCACCGGGATTGCCATAATAACCAGCCTCGCAATACGAAATCAGCGGCGGCATAGACCAGGGATAATTTATGCCAACCCAATCTCCCGGAAGATCCGGGGACGGATTGGGATGATTCGAGATGTCGCTCCAAAGCCCATTATCGTTTTGTACAGGCTGGCTGGGATCTTTGGGGCCATTCGAGTTATTCCATGTCCGCGCGACATCCCTTTGATGGGCATTCCCAGTCACCGGTACTCGAGTGGGCATGACTCCCCTTTGCAATCCTTTCGAATCAGTAAAGCTGGCCGGATTGCCTCCAACATAGCCATAAGTATTATTTCCGCCGAAGAGTCCGATCGGGTCACTCTGAATATATCGGCCAAGGCCAGGTTCATAGTCCCTGAAGTAGTTGTAATGCAGATTACTTTCGCGGTCAAATTGCTGCCCCGGGAAACGCTGGTTGAACGTGAAGGCTGGTTGCCCAGTTGGCTGTTCGTTGGCAACATCCTTGCCAAATGGATCGCTGTCCCATTGCCACACCAGATTGCCGCTGCCGTCCGTGATCGCGCGCGGGGTGTTGAGCTGGTCAGTGTGGATGAAATAGGCTGTCGCCGCACCTGGGGCCATGCCAACCGTGACTGCCAGCGGCGCCGATTGCAGAACAGGGTTGGCAGGGTCGGTTGTGG
>JBCNOP010000207.1:0-9268 GCA_039593775.1 Pseudoduganella sp. | reverse complement strand
TGGAGGGGACTGGATTCGAACCAGTGTACTCATAAGAGGGCAGATTTACAGTCTGCTGCCTTTAACCACTCGGCCACCCCTCCGCGAAGGAACCGCAGAGTATGAAGCAACTTTCCAACACTGTCAAGACTGTTATTTGCTTATTTCGCAAACGCTGCATGACCGTGCGCTTCGGGGCGAGATTGTAATGGCTACTCCTGCAAATTTGCAAGTGTTGTTTTTGCGTTGCACCTTTTGCTTTAAAATCGGTCAACCCAATCCCTGCCCCGGAGCGCTCATTCTGTGAAGAATCCCTCCCCTGGCTGGCAGGCCACGCTGGCCGCCAACCTGCTGATGCTGGCGGTCTACGCCGTCATCGGCCGCTTTTGCCTCTACCTGTCCCTGGCGCCCGGCTATGCCAGCCCCCTCTTCCTGCCTGCCGGGATCGCGCTGGCAGGTGCCGTGACCTTCGGCCCGCGCTTGCTGCCCGGCATTGCCATCGGCGCCCTGCTGATCAATTTCCTGCCCCTGCCGGGCGCGCCCAATCCGCTGACCCTGCCGCCGCTGCCGCAGGGCCTGGCTGCGCTCGCCGCCGCTCTGGGCTCGGCGCTGCAGGCCTGGCTGGGCATGCTGTATTTCCGGCGTGCGATTCGCCCGGAAATTGGCGCAGGCCGCGACGTGCTGCGTTTCCTGCTGCTGGCAGTCTGCGTCACGCTGGTCAGCAGCACGCTGTCCAATGTTGCCGCCGTTGCTGCCGGCGCGGTCGCGCCGGGGCATTTGCTGACGAGCTGGCTGACCTGGTGGATTGGCGATGCCATTGGCGTACTGCTGGCTGCCCCGCTGTGCTGGGTGCTGTTCGGCGAGCCGCGCGCCTTGTGGCAGCGGCGCCGCCTGCTGGTAGGTGTGCCGCAGCTCTTCCTGGTCACCTTGTGCGTGATGCTCTACGTGCTGGTGGCGCGCTGGGAAACACGGCAGCACCTGGAAGGCTTCCGGCTCAAGGCGCAGCAGGTAGGCGACTTGCTGCAATCGCGCTTCAGTGAACATGAGCGCTACGTATTCGCGATGGCGCGCGCCATCAACCGCTATGGGCGTGTGATGTCGGCACAGGGCTTCGACAAGATTGCGCACGGTTACCTCGACCAGCGGCCCGAGCTGCTGTCGATGGCCTGGCTGCGCCCGGTATCGGAAGCAGAACGGCCAGCCTTCGAAAGCTGGGCGCGCAGTACCATCGGCCCGGATTTCCGCATGATCGCCCCGTCCACCGGTCCCGGGCACACACACAGCCACTCGCCGCACAGCCACGCCGAGGTGCCGCCCGGGGACCACATGGTGACCTTGTTTATCGAGCCTGCCGGCCGCCGCCACTACCAGGGACTGGACTGGCTGGCCGAGCCAATACGCGCCCATGCGGTGCGGGAGGCGCTGCGTACCGGCAGGCCGGTCGCCAGCGCGCCGGTGGTCCTGTCGATGCCGGGTGAAGGCAGTGGCGTGGTGCTGCTGCAAGCCGTCGATCCGGGCGATGGCCAGCCGGCTGCGGGCATGCTGCTGCTGGCCATGCAGATCGATTCCTACGTCAGCGGCGCCTTGGCCGCGGCCGACTTCCCGCACATCCAGGCGCGCCTGGTCGACCGCAGCCAGCCAGGACCGACCACGCTGGTCAATTCGCTGTCGCGCGAACCGAATGATGACGACTATTGGCGCAAGCTCAGTTTTGGCGGCCGCGAGTACGAACTGGTGCTCGCGCCTTCTGCCGCTTACATGGTGCACCAGCACGGCTGGCAAAGCTGGCTGGTGCTGAGCGCGGGCCTGATGCTGACCGGCCTGCTGGGCGCCCTGATGCTGCTGACCAGCGGGGAGCGCGCCCAGATCCAGCTGCAGGTGAAGGAAAGCACGATCCGCCTGCGCGAGCGCGAAGCGCGGCTGCAAGCCATCCTGGACAAGGCGGCCGATGCCATCCTGACCATCGATGCCGATGGCTTGCTGGTGTCGGCCAACGGCGCCGCCTACCGGCTGTTCGGCTATCCGCCCGAAGCATTGGCCGGCATGCCGCTGGCGGTCCTGCTGCCGGAAGCGGAAAGCGACAGCGCGGCGCGCCTGCTGCGCAATATCGCGGGCGGCGCCACCCACGAGCACGAGTCCAGCGGCCGCCGCCACGACGGCAGCATCTTCCCGATTGCGATTTCGGTCAGCGAGGTGGAACTCCCGGACGGCAATGTGTTCGTCGCCATCCTGCACGACCTGACCGCGCAGCAGCGCGCGCAGGAGCGCATCTACAAGCTGGCCCACCACGACCCGCTGACCGGACTCGATAACCGCCTGTCGCTCAACCTGCGCCTCGACCAGCTGCTGGCACAGACCCGCCGCGCCAACGGTACGGCCGCGGTGATGTTCCTCGACCTCGACCACTTCAAGAAAATCAACGACACCCACGGCCATGCCACCGGCGACCAGTTGCTGGTGGCTGTCGCCGACCGCCTGCGCGAACTCCTGCGCGAAGTCGACACCATCGCCCGCCTTGGCGGCGACGAATTCATCGTCGTCACCGGCGGCAACGTGACGCCGGCGGAGGCGAGCCAGATTGCGGTACGCATTGTGGCGGCGCTGGCCGAACCGTTCCATCTGGCGGGCAAGACCATCCATACCGGCACCAGCGTCGGCGTAGCGATGTTCCCGCCCGATGGCCACGACAGCGCGACACTGCTGCGCCATGCGGACACGGCGATGTACGCGGCCAAGAGCCAGGGCCGCGGCAACTTCCAGTTCTTCGAAGCGGCCATGAATGCGGCAACACATGACCGGCTGATGATGGAGAACCGGCTCTGGCAGGCGCTGGAGCGCAAGGAGTTCGAGCTTTACCTGCAGCCGCAGGTGGAACTGGCCACGCGCCGCGTGATCGGAGCGGAGGTGCTGCTGCGCTGGCACCACCCGGAACTGGGCATGGTGGGGCCGGACCGCTTTATCCCGATTGCGGAAGAGTCGGGGCTGATCCTGCCGCTGGGCGAATGGGTGCTGCAGCAGACGGTGGGCTTGCTGCGCCGCTGGAAAGGTACGCTGCGGCTGGCGGTCAACCTGTCGGCGCGCCAGTGCCACGGCGGGGCGCTATTGCCGCTGCTGGACCAGTTGCTGCGTGAGAGCGGGATTGATCCTGCGCTGCTGGAGCTGGAAATTACCGAGTCGGCGGCGATGCAGGATCCGGAGCGCAGCCGCGACTTGCTGCGCGAGTTGCGGGCGCGCGGGATCAAGGTGGCGATTGATGATTTTGGGACGGGGTATTCGTCGCTCAGCTACCTGAAGCTGTTTGAGATTGACCGGATCAAGATTGACCGGGGGTTTGTGAAGGATATCGAGACGGATCCGAATGATGCGGTGATTGTCACCGCGACGATCGGGTTGGCGCATGCGCTGGGGCTGGGGGTGGTGGCTGAAGGGGTCGAGACGGAGGCGCAGCTGGAGTTTTTGCGCAGCAGGTATTGCAATGAGGCGCAGGGGTATTTGTTTGCGAGGCCGATGGCGGTTTCTGAGTTTGAGGATCTCGCTGGGCGGTTGCCGGAACCGGCCTGAAACCCGGTAAACCTGGGTCTGACCCGCAGGGTCAGACCCTGTCAGCGCAACGGCCTTGGGTTTCGGTTGTGCGCCGTTGATCTTCTCAAAAAGTCAAAGGCCCAGAACCCAATCCGCGGCTTCGAGACCGTTGGGGGTCTGACCCTGCGGGTCAGACCCCGATTTACCGGTTTTAAGGCGACAACGCGGCCAACACCTGCGCCTTCAACGCCCGAATCAGCGAAGTCTCATCCGGCGGCACCCCTTCCGGCGCCGGCTGTGCGCGATCCGCATAGAACAAGCCAAGCTGCACACCCTGCACCACCAGCGGCAACACAATAAAACTGCGCGCATCCGGCAGCAAATCCAGGTGCCACTTCGGCAGCAGGTCGCGAATCTTCGCCACGTTGGCATCCGCAATCATCAAGTCCGCATCATTATCCAGCGCCAGGTGGAACAAATCCTTCCCCTGCAACGGAAACACAAACCCCTCCAGCCGCAAGGCCCGCTTATCCCCCAATGCAATGCGCGCCCGGAACTGCCCCGTCTTCGCATCCTTCAGGCACACCGTCGCAAAGCGGAACCCCATGCTGCGGTACAAAGTCTCCAGCACCGCCTGCACCAGCTCATTGACGCGCGCCTTGCCCTCCACCCGCATCTCGGTCAGCTCCTGCACGCCCGCCAGCAACTGCTCGCGCGCGTCATACGGCTTGCCGCTCGGGTAAGCGCCCTCCTTCGCGCCCGAATCCAGGCTGGCCAGCGCCAGCACGCTCGGCAAAGTGCCGGCAGCCGCGCCAGGCGCCTCGCCCGGCTCCGCATATGGATCCCCCGGCTCGCCCGAAGCGCCGCCGGAAGCACCATCCAGCTGCATGCTGTTCAACAGCGCATCCATGCTGCTGCGCGCCCGCGACAGCACCGTGGTCACCTGCTCGCGTTCCAGCCCCAGCGCAGTGCCGAAGCGCTGGTGCAACAGGCGCACATCATCGGAAGCAGCGCCACCCAGGCGCGTCAACGCGCGCGCCGCATCCATGCTGAAGTGCACCACCTGCCGTATCCACTCTGCACGATCGGCAGGCGGCCGCAAGGTGCTGCCGTACAAAGGCGCCAGCGAGCGGATGATCACGTCGGGAATCTTCCACTCGCGCAGCACGGTAGCGGTCAGGGTGTCATAGGTGCTGCCCAGGATCATCTGCGAAGCCTGCGCCTGCGAGTGCTCGCCGGCCACCACCAGGGCATTGATCTCGCGGAAGCGGTCATGCTCGCGCGAGGCAATCAGCAACGGTCCCAGGTTCTTGAACAGGGCGCCGATGGCCGCCTCCTCCGCCTTCTGGTAGGGGCTGTAGCGCGCCAGTTCACGCCCCACCAGGCTGGCGCACAGCGCCGCCTCCAGTTCCACCCGCACGCTTTGCGCGTGCTTGCTGTTGGCCATGGTATCGACCAGCAGCATGGCCAGCGCCGTGGTTTTCACATTATCGAAACCAAGCAGCGAAATCGCATGGGAAATTGTGGTTACCGGCGCGCCCGACGCCTGGCGGTATTGCGGTGTATTGGCCAGGCGCAGGATCTTCTGCGTCAGCGCGACGTCCGACAGGACGTGGTAGGCCAGGCTTTGCGTGCCCTGGTCGTCCGAGTCGGCCATCTGCACCACGCGTGCGATTGACACGCCAAGCGCAAACAAGCCCTCATCGTCACTGCATAGCTTTTTCAGCAGGTAGGCGCGTACCGGGCGTTCTTCTGGTGGATTGGAGCTCATAGCCCATTGTAGCCCCGGCAGCTATCAAATCGCGACGCGCACCCCTGCTTCACGCCGGGCGGCAGGCCGGATGTTGTATTTCTTCAATATGTCCTGGTGCAGGCCCGCCAGTGCATTCAGCTTGTCGTTGGCGGGGTCGAGGCGGCGCACCGTGGCTACCAGCGCCAGCGCATGGCGGCCCAGGGCATCGTCCCAGCCTTCGTTCTCCAGGCATTTGAGGATAGCCACCGCCGCGTTGAAAGCCACCTGGGCGTTGTCGGGCAGCTTGGCGACCGCTTCCAGCATCAGGTCGACCGCGCCGCGGAAATCGCCCTTCTTCGCCAGCGCCGCGCCCGCTGCCACCATTTCGCCCACCTCGTTGCGGCTTTCATCGGCCAGGCGCTGGCCCAGTTCGGCGTGGCCGCTCTTCTCCATCATGCGCATGGCGCGCTCCATGGCGCCCGGCGTCGCGGAATTGCGCATCACGTCGCGCATCACTTCCGTCGCCTGTTCTTCCTTGCCGACTTCCAGGCAGGTGCGCGCCAGCTCCATCTTCATTTCATTCGACAGGCCGGACGCCGTGCGCACGCCGCTCACTGCATAATCCAGCGAGGCATTCATGCGCGCCACGTTGCCGGTGAATTCGTGCAGGGCGGCAGACGCGATAGCGCTGCAAACGTCCGTGTTGGGGGTGCCGGACAGCGATTTATCCAGGTCGCGGATCACCGCGGCCGCCTGCACCGGGTCGCCCTTCTTGACCAGCGTCTGCGCCAGCTTGGCATGGTCTTCCGGCGTGCGGAATTCTGAGTAACGGGTCTTGCTGACCACTTGCTTGAAGGCGCGCTCGGCGCCGTCGACATCGCCCGCCTCCAGTGCGACTTCGCCCAAGCGGCGCAGGCGGCGCACCGCGTGCGGCGACACTTCGACGGCTTCGGCCAGCACCGCTTGCGCCGCCGCCGGATTGCCGCTCGCTTCATGGGTGCGCGCCAGCCAGTCGTAGGCATCAAGGAAGCGGCTGTTCTTGCCCAGCAGCTCTTCCAGCATCACGCGCGCCTCGTCGTAGCGGCCGCGCAGGTACAAGGTCTTGGCCTGGCCCAGGCGCGCCCAGTGCACCTGGCGGCTGTCCCACAACTCGGCATAAATCGGTTCCGCCAGCTCCGGTTCGCCGGCCTGGATGTGCATCTCGGCGCGCAAGCGGCGGAAGTCCAGCGCAAAACGCGGCTGCGTTTCCTCGCCTTCTTCGCATGCCTCGATAGCCGCTCGCAAGTCGCCCATGTCGAGCAACTGGTACACCGGCAGCAGGGCATTGCGGCGGTCGAGCGCGCGCCAGATGCGCTCCAGCATGGCATCGGCTGCGAAAGGCTTGAGGATGTAATCGTTGGGCATCAGCTCGGCGGCGCTGACTACCTTGCTGAACTGGCCTTCGCCGGTCACCATGAAGAACATGGTGGAGGCATTGATCAGGCGGTGGTGGCGCAGGTCTTCCAGCATTTGCTGGCCATCCTGGCCGCCTTCCAGGGCGTATTCGCACAGGACCAGGTCATAGGTCCGGGTTTCCAGCGCACGGATCGCCTGGTTGGAACTGGCGGCATCGTCAATGCGCACCAAGCCGCACAAGCTCAGCATATTGTGCAAGCTGGCGCGCATGCTGGGATTGGGCTCGATGACCAGCGCTGTCAGGCCCTTCAGTTCATTCATGGCTTTCGGCGTAGGACAAGGGCTGTCCTTATTCTATCCCGCGCCGATAGTTTTTGTGAGAATGAACGCGGCAGCGCGGCGCGGCTGCCACAGCAGGGCTGGCTCAGCTGCCCTGGCCCAGCCCGGGCGTACGCTCAACCACGTCGTTCAGGGCGGCCACCACTTCGGGATCGAACTGGGTGCCGGAACGGTCGCGGATATAGGTCATGACTTCCGGGTACGGCCACGGCTCCTTGTACGGACGCTCATGCAGCAGGGAATCGAAGACATCGACCACCGCCACGATACGCGCCGACAAGGGAATCTGCTTGCCCTTGAGCTGGTTGGGGTAGCCGCCGCCATCCCAGTGCTCATGGTGGCCGCCGGCGATTTCCGCGCCATAAGTCAGGTAGCTGACGCCGTCGACCATATTGGCCGCCCGTTCCAGCACGCTGCGTCCCACGGCAGCATGGGTTTGCATCAGCGCGCGCTCGTCGTCCGTATGGGGCCCTGGTTTCAACAGGATATGGTCCGGCGTGGCGACCTTGCCCACGTCATGCAGGATGGAGGCAAGGCCGATCATGTCGACCAGTTGCGGCGTCAGCTCGTCGTCGTACACGCCACGCTCGCGCATGCGTGCCGCGATGGCGGAGGACAACTGCTGTACGCGCCGCACATGGCCGCCGGTGCAGCCGTCGCGGAATTCCGCCAGGTCAGCCAGCGCCACCACGGTCGCTTCCTGCGCCTTGCGCAACTGGCCGAACATGTACAGGTTGTCGAAGGCGGCGGCAATACGCTCGCAGAAGACTTCCAGCAGGTCGCGCTGGATCTGGGCCAGCGGCCACGGCGGCGTTACCGAAATCAGCACGTCGCGGTCTTCCTGGGTGTGGATGAACAGCACATTGGCCGGGTGTTCGAACTGGCTCTTCTTTTCCTTGAAGGCTTTCTGGATGGTCGGCCACAGCGGGTGGGTTTCCGGCATCCGCTCATTTTCCGCCAGCGGCGCATAGCCGCCGGTCGCGGCCACCACGGTAGTGTCGCCAGTGTCGACCTGCATCAGGCACAGCACGCCGTCCGCCCCCACGTCGAGGATGGCGGACACCTGGTTCAGCACGCCGGAAGCGAATTCGCGCAGCGAGTGGATCTGGTACAGGTTGGTCGCACCCGCCAGGATCTTGCCCAGGCCGATGCGCGAACGCTCCAGCATGTTCAGGCTTTCATACGCGCGCAGGGCCGAGATCACAGTGGTGAACAGCTTCTGTGTGGTGAGCTCGGTCTTGGCCTTGTAATCGTTGATGTCGTATTCGATGATGACGCGCTGTTCCGGCGCCTGGCCCGGCTGGCCGGTACGCAGCACCACGCGCACGATGGAGTTGTGCAGCTCTTCGCGGATGCGGCGCGCCAGCAGCAGGCCGGCATCGTCGGTTTCCATCACGACATCGAGCAGCACCAGGGCGATATCCGGCGTATCGCGCAGGATTTCAAAAGCTTCGCGGCCGCTATAGGCAGAAAACAACTCGAGCTCGCGGCCCTTGAAACTGACATTGCGCAGCGCCAGGCGGGTGACTGCATGCACGTCCTGGTCGTCGTCCACAATCAGCACGCGCCACAGCCGCTGTTCTGGGGATCCTGTCGACGCTGGCGGCTTCTCTTCTTCGTCTTCTTCGAGCAGCCAGTTGTCATCGACGGCTTGAGGGTCCGCCATGAAGTCTCCTTGATCAAAATGCGCTAATCTTTACATCCAGCATAATCAGATTTGACTTAGCTAGCAATTAAAAATTGCCCGCTCGTAAATCGCTTTGCACTCTGATACGCTTTGACAACACAGATTTTGCTAAAGGAAAAAAACCATGCAAGTTACTGCGCAAGAAGACGCTAGCCAAGGCAAGGAATTCCTGGCATTCAAGCTGGGTGCCGAAGAGTATGGCATCGATATCCTGAAAGTGCAGGAAATCCGCGGTTACGAGGCGGTGACCCGCATCGCCAATGCGCCTGAGTTCATCAAGGGCGTGATCAACCTGCGCGGCATCATCATCCCGGTGGTGGACATGCGCATCAAGTTCAAGCTGGGCGAGCCGGTGTATGACCAGTTCACGGTGGTCATCATCCTCAACATCAACGGCCGCGTGGTGGGGATGGTGGTCGATTCGGTGTCCGACGTGACCACCCTGACGCCCGAGCAGATCAAGCCGGCTCCGGACATGGGCACCGCCTTCAGTTCGGAATACATGATCGGCCTCGGCACGATCGACGAGCGCATGCTGATCCTGGTGGATATCTACCGCCTGATGGCCAGCCCGGAAATGGGCCTCAGCGAGACCCTCACTGCAGGCGCAGCTT
>JBCNOP010000206.1:0-9527 GCA_039593775.1 Pseudoduganella sp. | reverse complement strand
AGTTCGCGGTCGGCGGAATGCGGCTCGCCGCCCAGCACGCGCAGCGTCATCTTGTACAGGTCTTCCAGCAGCTTGCCTTTCCAGGCGTTCCAGACCTTCGGGCTGGTGCCGCGGATGTCGGCCACTGTCAGCAGGTAGAGCGCGGTCAGGTGGCGTTCGTCGCCCACCGTTTTCGCAAACGCCTGGATCACGTCCGGGTCGGACATGTCCTGCTTTTGCGCCACGTGCGACATGGTCAGGTGCTGTTCGACCAGGAAGGCCACCAGTTCGGTATCTTCCTCGCTGATGCCATGGTCCTGGCAGAACTGCACGACGTCGGCCACGCCCAGCTTGGAGTGGTCGCCGCCGCGTCCCTTGGCGATGTCATGGAACAGCGCTGCCACGTACAGCAGCCATGGCTGCGGGAAGTTTGCCATCAGCTGCGAGCAGAACGGGTATTCGTGCGCGTGCTCGGTCATCGTAAAGCGGCGCATGTTCCGCAGCACCATCATGATGTGCTGGTCCACCGTGTAGACGTGGAACAGGTCGTGCTGCATCTGGCCCGTGATCTTGCGGAAGCTCGGCAGGTAGCGGCCCAGGATGGACAGCTCGTTCATCCGGCGCATATTGTGGATGATGCCTTGCGGCGCCTGCAGGATGCGCAGGAAATAAGCCTTGTTGACCGGATCGGCGCGGAAGGCGGCGTCGATCTTGAAGCGTTCGTGCCACAGTGCGCGCATGGTGCGTGCCGTCATCCCTTTCAGGGCAGGGCGTTCGCACAGCAGCACGAAGATTTCCATGATGGCCGACGGCGTCTTTTCGAACGTATCGTCGTCGTTCATGTCGATCATCCCGTTCACTTCGCTGAAGCGCTCGTTGATGCGTACTGTTTCCCCGGCATGCGGGAACAGGTAGGACTCGATGTTCTGCAGCAGGATGGTATTGAGCTGCACCACGGTCTTGGCAGCCCAGTAGTAGCGCTGCATCAGGTATTCGCTGGCGCGGCGCATGTGGACGCCGGTGCCGGTGGCCTTCAAGCCCAGCGTCTCGGCGACGGCTGTCTGCACGTCGAACACCAGGCGGTCTTCGCGGCGGCCGGCCACCAGGTGCAGGCGCACGCGGATATCCTTGAAGGCGCGTTCCTTCTCCATCAGCTGGCGCGCTTCGGTCTGGGTGATCAGGCCTCGCACGGCAAGGGTGCGCCAGGAGTTGGCCAGGCCGGCGGCCTTGGCCATCCACAGGATCACGTGCAGGTCGCGCAGGCCGCCCGGGCTTTCCTTGACGTTCGGCTCCAGGCTGAACGGCGTGTCCTCGTACTTGGCGTGGCGCTGGCGCATCTCGATGGTCTTGGCCTCGAAGAACGCGCGCGGGTCCATCGCCTTGTTGTAGGCGTCCTGCAGCTGCGCGAACAGCACCATATTGCCGGTGATGATGCGCGCTTCCAGCAGGCTGGTTTGCACGGTGATGTCGGCCTTCGATTCGGCCAGGCATTCGTCGATGGTGCGGATGCTGTGGCCAACGTCCAGGCCCAGGTCCCACAGCAGCTGGACGAATTCTTCCAGCTTGCCGCGCGTGGCGTCGTCCGGCGTGTCGTGCAGCAGGATCAGGACGTCGACGTCCGAATAGGGAAAAAGTTCGCCGCGGCCGTAGCCGCCAACCGCCACCAGTGCGGCTTGCGGCGGCAGGCGGTTGGCAGCCCACGCCTGCGTCAGGATGTCATCGACACTGCTGCGCAGGTTGCGCAGCAGCTTTTCCGGCATCCCATCTTCATGGAAGTTGGCAATGATGCGCTGGCGGTCCGATTTGAGCCGGGCCTTGAGCTGTTCCCGGAGGTCCTTCTTCATCGCGGCGTGGGGCATGCGTGTCTTATGCTGCTGCTTTTTCGGTGATGAATGCAGGCGGCGGTGGGCTACCGGCGGACAGGGTCAGGACCTCGTAACCGGTCTCCGTCACCAGCAGGGTGTGTTCCCACTGGGCGGACAGGCTGCGGTCCTTGGTTTTGATGGTCCAGCCGTCAGGCATTTCCTTGATCTCGCGGCGGCCGGCGTTGATCATCGGCTCGATGGTGAAGATCATGCCCGCTTCCAGCACAGGGCCGGTGCCCGGCTTGCCGTAGTGGAGGATCTGCGGTTCTTCGTGGAAGACTTTGCCGATGCCATGGCCGCAGAACTCGCGCACCACGCTGTAGCCGTTCTTCTCGGCATGCACCTGGATTGCGTGGCCGATATCGCCCAGGGTCGCGCCGGGCTTTACCTGCTCAATGCCGAGCCACATGCATTCGTAGGTTACGTCCGAAAGGCGCTTGGCCAGGATCGAAGGTTTGCCGATGAAGAACATGCGGCTGTTGTCGCCATGGTAGCCATCCTTGGTGATGACGGTGATGTCGAGGTTGACCACGTCGCCATCCTTCAGCACCTTGTCGCCGGGGATGCCGTGGCAGATCACATCGTTGACCGAAGTGCAGATCGCCTTGGGGTAGGGCGTGTAGCCTGGCGGGCAGTAATTCAGCGGCGCCGGAACGGTGCCCTGCACATTGGTCATGTATTCGTGGCACAGGCGGTCCAGCTCACCTGTGGTGACGCCAGCCTTGACGAAGGGGGTGATGTAGTCGAGCACTTCGGAGCCGAGGCGGCCCGCCTCGCGCATGCCTGCGATGTCCTCGGGAGTTTTGATATTGATAGTCATGTGATCTTGCTGTTCTGTACAGGGTACGCCACTCTGGGGCGTTATCAGCAAGATTATAAACGACAGCCTCAGCGAACGCCCGGTGGATGCTCTATGCCGATTTGCACCCGGCGGAGGCGGGAATCGGTCGAAGCCGTGGCGCACGGGTCACAGCTGACACGCAATTGTCACAATTGCACCGTAGCATCGCCAGACCCTAAACCAGAGCAATGAGGAGATTCGATGTCCACCAGCCGCCGCAAATTCCTTGGCATGGCCTCCGCCGGCGCCGCTAGCACTTTCTTCCCCGACCTGATCAGGCAGGCGCTGGCCGTGCCAGCCTACAGCGCGACCGGGACCCTGGCCGACGTGCAGCACGTGGTCATCTTCATGCAGGAGAACCGCTCCTTCGATCATTATTTCGGCACGCTGGCCGGTGTGCGCGGCTTCAATGACCCGCGAGCCATCACGCTGTCGGGAGGCAAGCCGGTCTGGTACCAGCCCAACGGCACCGGCGGCTACGTGCTGCCATTCCACTTCGACGCCAAGAACACCAGCGCGCTGTCGCTGGGCACCAACCATAGCTGGAAGGGCTCGCAGACTACCTGGCAGGGCTGGGACGCCTGGGTCAAGCAGAAAACCGCACAGAGCATGGGCTATTTCGATCGCGGCGACCTGCCGTTCTACTATGCGCTGGCCGATGCCTTTACGATATGCGACGACTATCATTGCTCGATCTTCGGCGCCACCGACCCGAATCGCATGTATTCACTGACCGGCACCAACCAGAACTGGCTGGGTGCGATGGGCAGCCTGTACAACATCGACTCGGCCGGTTACTACAACAATGATCCGAAGTACGACAACGTCAGCGCTTCCGTGACGGCCAGCGCGCCGAACTGGCGCACTTATGCCGAAGTGCTGGAAGCGAACAGCGTGAGCTGGAAGGTCTACCAGGAATGGGACAACTACGGCGACAACTACCTGGCTTACTTCCGCAATTTCCGAGTCAATGCGGATGGCACCCGTCTTTCCGAAAGCAGCCCGCTGTACCAGAAAGGCCGCGTGATCGCTCCTGGTTCCACTGAAACCAATGCGCGCGGCACAAAGGGCGACTGGCTGGTGAATTCCTTCGCCGACGACGTGCGCAATAACCGCTTGCCGCAAGTATCGTGGATCGTTGCCCCGAACGACTACACCGAGCACTCGCCAAACTCGCCGAATGCCGGCGAAAACCTGACCGCGCGCCTGCTGGCGGCGCTGGTGGCCAACCCGGATGTCTGGTCGAAGACGGTTTTCCTGCTCACCTACGACGAAAACGACGGCTTCTTCGACCACATTCCTTCGCACCTGGCGCCGCTGAATACCGGCATGGGGCGCAGCACCCTGGCCGACAACGGCCAGTACGAGAACTACAACGGCGTGCCGGTCGGCCTTGGCCCGCGCGTGCCGATGCTGGTGATCTCGCCGTGGAGCAAGGGCGGGCGCGTGTGCTCGCAACTGTTCGACCATACTTCGAAGCTGCGCTTCCTGGAGGAATGGCTGGTAGCAGGTCTTGGCAAGCAGCGTGGCAGCATCGCTTGCCAGAACATTTCGCCATGGCGCCGCGCAGTGTGCGGCGACCTGACCTCCGCCTTCGACTTCAAGACGCCGAATGCAACCTGGCCGTCGACTGTGCCCAAGTCGACGACCTATCAACTGGTGTCGGGCAAACCTTATCCGCAGCCCCCAGCAGTGCAAAGCCTGCCGGCGCAAGAAGGCGGCAGCCCGCGCTACTCCTGCGCCTTGCCTTACGCCTTCGCCGCCAGTGCGCGCGTCGCCTCGTCGAAGCAGGTGGAGCTCTCGTTCTTTAACCAGGGCGCGGCGGGCGGCGCATTCATCGTTTATTCCCAGGCCCGCAGCGACGGTCCGTGGTACTACACGGTGGAGGCTGGGAAGAAGATCGAACGCGAAGTCTGGAACTGGAGCACACCGAATTACCACCTGAACGTGGTTGGCCCGAATGGCTTCCAGAGGGAATTCGGCGGCGTGCTGGCTTTGGCCACCGCCACCGGCGGAGCGCGCCCTGAGGCGTGGCTGAACACCAATCCGGCGGCGATGTCGGTCGATGTTGTGCTCTCCAACCTGGACGGCGGCCGCGCAGCCACTTTCCGCGTTACCGACAACGCTTATGGCCGTGCCGCCAGCACTCATACGGTGGCTGCCGGCCAGCAGGCAACCATCAGCGTTCCCGTTGGCGCCAGCTATGGCTGGTATGACCTGAGCGTGACCTGTGATTTTGATGCGCAATACCTGCGCCGCATGGCTGGCCGCGTAGAAAATGGCCAGGCGAGCCGCACTGACCCGGTGCTGGGCCGTACGGCAGCCGGTCCGCAAGCGACACTGTCTGCCAGTGCGGGCTCTGTGGCGCGCGGGACGCCAATCAGCTTCACTTATTCGGTGCCTGCGGCCCAGGTGAACAGCAAGAACTGGATCGGGATTTACCGTAGCGGCGTAACTCCTGGTTCCACAGCTTCGCTGTCCTGGCAATACGTCACCACGGGCGGCGGTTCGGCGACGTTTGCGACTTCCGGGCTGGCGGCGGGCAGCTATGCCGCCTGGCTGCTTTATAACGATGGGTACACGTCCCTGGCCGGCCCCGTGGCATTCTCGGTGACTTGATGCTTGTGCGCGGTTGTGCCGATTTCTGCACTGCGCACTTATAAATTCATCAAGACTTGCACAATCGTGCGTGATTTACTTTCCTTTCTTTACAACAAGAAACGGAGAGACCGAAATGCGATTGAAAGTAGCAACTGCAGCAGCGATGTTGATGGCCAGCCTGTTCGCACAGGCTGGTATTCCTTACAAAGACAGCGTTTATGAGTTCAAGCAGCCGGGCGGCGAAAAGCTGCGCGTGCACCTGGACGGTAACGACTACTACGCTGAACAGCGTACCGACGATGGCTCGCTGGTTGTCTATGACGCCGCAAAGAAAGGCTTCTGCTACGCCACGGTGAATGCCGCCGGCGATGAACTGGTGTCGACCGGCGTGCTGGCGACCAACGCCAAGGTGCGCAGCCTTGGCGGCGGCGTGTCCAAGAAGCAGGAAGGCCTGAGCCAGGAAGCACGTGCCCGTAAGGCCAAGGAAAAGTTCGAGAAGATGAATAACCGCTCGCTGGAGAGCGCCCGCAAATCCGCCAGCATCGCAGCCAGTGCCCCGCAAGCCCTGGCTGCCCCTGTGACGGGGCAGGTGAAGGGCCTGACGGTGATCATCGACTTCCCGGACGTGCCGGGCACGATCACGCAGGCGCAGGTCAATTCCTTCCTGAACGACATGCCGTACACGGGCTTTGGCAATGCCCAATCGGTGCGCGGATACTGGCAATCCGTCTCGGGTGGCAAGCTCGATTACACCAACACCACGACGATCTATTACCGCGCCAAAAAGAACAAGGCTTACTACGCCGACAGCAGCCTGGATTCCGGCGTCCGTTCGCAAGAGCTGATTTCGGAAGCGTTGAACTGGCTGGAATACACCCAGGGCTTCAACTTCGCCTCCTTGAGCGTGGACGCAAACAAGCGTATCCGTGGCCTGAACTTCTTCTATGCCGGCGGCTCGGACAGCGCCTGGTCGAAGGGTTTGTGGCCGCACATGGGCTGGCTGAACAAACAGTTCTGCGCGGACGGCGTCTGCACCGGCTACTACCAGATCACGAACATGGGCAATAGCCTGGCCATCGGCACCTTCTCGCACGAGACGGGGCACTTGGTGATGGGCTGGCCGGACCTGTATGACTACGACGGCAGTTCCGAAGGTTCGGCGGCCAGCTATTGCATCATGGGCTTCGGCAGCATTGGCGCGCAAAGCCAGTACCGGCCGGTGCCGCCGAATGGCTTCTTCCGCTACCAGGTGGGTTGGGATACGGTTACCGAACTGAATCCGGCGTTGAACGCAAATGCCCCGAAGGGACGCCTGAGCCACACCTCCGGTTCGCATAACCTGTACCGTTGGACCAACCCGGCCAAGACAGACGAAGCCTTCTATGTGGAAGCGATCTACAAGGCCGACCAGAACCTGTACCAACTGGGTTCCGGCCTGGCTGTGTGGCACGTCGACCCGGCCGGCAACAATTCCGACGAGTGGCACCCGTACGTCCAGATGGAGCACGCCGACGGCCGCCGCGACCCTGAGTACAACGTGAACCGTGGCGATGGCACCGACCTGTATGACGGCGCCATCTACAAGGCCTTCTACGATACGGTGCCGAACAACTACGCCAGCCGCGGCACCAACTCGCGCTGGTGGAGCGGCGCAGGCTCGAACTTCGGCCTCGCCAACATCAGCGCGGCTGCGCAGACGATTTCCTTCGATGTGGTGAAGGGCGACGGCACTGCTGCCGGCGAGACGTACACCGGTTACCTGTCCGGCGCCAACGCTTCCGCGATCCACCCATCGCCATACTTCTACTACAACGGCGGCACGATCAAGGCTAACCTGACCGGTCCTTCAAATGCCGACTTTGAGCTGAAGCTGGAGAAGTGGAACGGCAGCGCGTGGGTGCAAGTGGCTTCATCGACCAGCCCGACGTCGACCGAAGCGATTACCTATGCCGCCGCCGTAGCCTATTACCGGATCACCGTGTACTCCTACAGCGGCTCCGGCAACTACACGCTGACCGTCACCAAGTAAGCCGCTCAGTGGTCCCTGGCAGCTCGCAACTCCGCGAGTTGCCTTTTTATTTCCTCGATGTCAGCCTGCATTTTGACCTGCGCCGGAGATGCCTTTTGCCCTAGCTCCAGCGCGGCGAATACATTCTGCATGAGTGCGGCATTGAAGGCCGAGATCCCGAAGACGGTGCTCAGGGTTGCGGCAATCGCTGTAGTGATGACGGTGCGCTTGAGGCTTCCGATCGCCGCCTCAATCCGCTCAAAATCCCTTTGACGCGCCTTCTCGCGCTCTTCCGCCCGAGCTGTATATGCCTCAATAGTGGCGCGGAATTCGGCGAGTTTCGAATCCGAACGGGCTTCAATAACTGCCACGCTGGAGTCGACATACTGTTTGGTAGCGGGATCCATGATTTCATCTTCGTCGGGTGGGGGAGTGATGTCAACCAAGCTCATGAGGTCACCTCGTGGTGTTCCCCCATTTTGGCGACGCTCCCCGCCGCGCGATTAGATCAGGATCAAGCTTTGCCTTGCTTGCTCTCCGCCATGTGATGCGCCACGAGGGCATTGGCGTGGCCGTGGCCCAAGCCATGGTCAGCCTTCAGTGCCGCCACCATGTCCATGTGCTTCATTCCTTTCATTCCTTTGAGCAGCTTGAGCCAATGCTCAACCGGCTTGCCGTATTTCGCCTCGATCGAAGGGAAGTAGGAGGAGGGCGATCCCATGGCGGCCTCCTTACTGTTCAACCAGCAAAGCCAGCAAGGCCAGCGACTGCTGCCAGCCGAGGTAGCACTGTTCCGCCGGAATCACGGCCGGCACGCCTTCCTGCGTGATGTCGACCTCCGTGCCGCAGGAGACGGCGCGCAGGTTGATCGTGGTCTGCATCTGGCCCGGCAGGTTCGGGTCGTCGAACACCGCGGTATAGCGGATTTTCTCGCCCGGATGCAGTTCCAGGTATTCGCCGCCAAACGAGTGGGTGAAGCCGGTGCCAAGGTCGACGAAAGACATGCGGTACTTGCCGCCCACGCGGGCATCCATTTCATGCACTTCACCCAGGTAGCCGTTTGGCGGCAGCCATTTGTTGAAGGCCGCGGCGGTCGTCCATGCCTTGTAAATACGGTCCGGGGAGGCGCGCAGGACGCGGTGCAGTTTGATGGTATTGGTGGCCATTTCGAATCCTTTCGTAAGAGGGGTTTGTAATCCTACGACGAACCGGAAACGAAGAAATCGACAGCGTTGCGTATTTATTTTGATTTTTTTTGCGGTAGAGGTGGCTCAGCGCTCTTGTCGCGGATCGATTTCTCAATTGCGGCAAGGCGCCCATCCATCTGCACTAACACAGTGCTGGTCTTCTGATTCTGGGCTGCCATCTCGTTCTGCAGATTTGAATCGCGCATCCCAATATCAAAGGCATTGTGAAAATTCTGAATGATGGCGGCATTGATGCCTGCCGTGCCAAACAGGATCGTAAGCGTGGCCGTACCTCCCGTGGCGATGATGACTTTCCGTGTCGTCCTGGATTCGCTGCGGAACTCATCCAGTTGCTTTTGGATTCCCACGCGCTGGATCTCGTCGGCGCGCAGCCGGGCGGCGTCCCGTTCCTCCATTCGGACGAGAGTAGACGTAACAAAATTCCTGAACTCAGCGGCCGCCGCGGCGCTGCGAGCCTCTGATGACTCAAGCTTGGAATCTACATAGTCTTTGATGGCTGGATCCATAATTTCATCTTCAGCGGGTGGGGAAGTAATGTCAACCAGGCTCATGGGGCACCTCGACGCGTTATCCCATTGTGGCGATACTCCCCTACGCCCGATTGGATCAAGATCAAGCTTCTCCTTGCTTGCTCCAGCACGCCGCGAATTGATGCGATCGCGACAAGAAATACAAAATATTCTGGAATTCTTTGTATTCATTGCAATGTTTGCACTAAAATGCCGCTCGGCGCACTGGGCGAATGGCTGCAATACGCTTGCATGAGCCCCCTCCAATAAGCTAAAATTTATGGTTGCCTGACCTAGTGTCTTGCAATAGCAGCAAATTTTCTTATTTTATAAACCCGAATCCCCCCAACAAGGGTGCCCGCAAGGGTCACTGGGAGGATTCCAGACCAAACCCTGGAGTAAATAATGTCTGTAACGATGCGTGAAATGCTGGAAGCCGGCGTCCACTTCGGTCACCAAACCCGTTTCTGGAACCCAAAGATGGCTCCGTTCATCTTCGGCCACCGCAACAAGATT
>JBCNOP010000205.1:0-9554 GCA_039593775.1 Pseudoduganella sp. | reverse complement strand
CATGCCGACGCCCTGCAGCACCGGATCGGCAGGAACGAAGCGGGTGAAGGCTGCGTTCACCATCAGGCAAACTGGGAAGTGGATCAGGAATACCGAGTAAGAAGTACGAGCCAGCGAATTGACGACGGTCAGCAGGCGGCCTTCCCCACTGAACTGCATGCGGCCGAAGATCACCAGTGCACACGCCACCATGATGGCCAGCGCCAGGCGGCTGCGGAAGTTCACGGCCAGCGCCAGCAAGGCCGGCAGGAATATCGCAGCCTGCACCAGGACTGCGCCACGCGTCTTGCGGCGCGGATCGCCGGCCCACCATGCGGCCAGGCCCAGGCTATAGCTGCCGAAGAAATAAGGCCCCCAGTTATCCCAATCCGGGTCCAGGTTGAAGTGCAGCAGCGATAGCACGCTGCCGATAGCGACCAGGCTTGGCACCAGCCATGCACGGCGCACCGGGCCGCTGATGCGGGCGGCCAGCCACAGGATGGCCACGACCATGGCATATAACTGGAAATCGATGGCGACGTACCAGGCGCCCGCCGACAACGACGGGAAACCGAGCACGCCATGCGCCAGCACTGCATGCGCTGCGAGCTGGCTGACAGTGGCCGGGGCGGAAATGGAATGGTGGTCCATCCACTGGGCTGCAAACATGGATGCCACCGCTGCGATCAGGGTCGCGGCGATGAAAGGTGGCGCCAGCTTGGCGTAGCGGCGCCACACAGCGCCCAGCGGATCGACCATTACCGGCTGCGCGCTGGGCGCCAGCGATTTGGCGGCCAGGAAGCCGCCCACCACCAGGAACACTTGTACGGCAATGCGAGCGCTGCCTGCCAGCCAGTCGATCAGGTCTGGCAGGATAAGGCGCACGTGGTCCGCCATCGGCCCGTAAAACGCAAGGTGATGCAGCACAATTAGTTGTGCTGCAACAGCCTTTAACAAATTGATCACGCCATACTTCATTACATCTGCTGCCGACTATGCAAAAGGTCGACATGATAACCGAGCTCAGCAGATTAGAGGCGCGCGCCTAGCAGCGCGTAAGTAACCAGATGTTACGCGGCCTTGCCTTCAGCCTTCTTGAACGGGCTGCGATCGGGAGCATCATCGTGGTCAATATTCAACAGAAGATGCTTGATCACCTTGTTCATCAAAGGCTGGCGGTGGCGGATCAATACGCCGAACGTTTCCGGACGTGCGCCCAGCGCCGCTTTCGGTTCCAGCGCGGTGCGGCCGAAGGAAACGCGCTTGCAGCCCAGGCCAATGGCGTCGGCGATGCCGGCGTGCAGCAGGCGCAGGTAAATCGGCAGGTCGGCGGCGGCGGCGCGGTCGAAGCCGATGTGGAAGGCGATGGCGGTCTCGCCGTCGGCGATGGTGACCAGGAAGCCCAACATCTTGCCTTCGCGTTTGACCACGCTGCAACGGAAGCGCTCCCCTGCCGCTTCCTGCAGCACAGGGAAGTATTCCGGCAGCAGTTCGAAGGGGCGGAAGCCGGCATTTACCTGCACTGCCTTGTACAAGGCATGAATCTCGTCCTTCATTGCCGCCATGTCGGTGAAGTGCTCCACCGTGCATTGCCCGGCCTCGATCGGCTTCAGGATGCCGTTGCGGACGTTGGCGCGGTACTTCGAGGCCAGGCTGGCCAGGTAGTCGTCGTAGCTTTTCCAGTCCTCGCCGAGGGCCAGCACCATGTTCGGCTCGGTCTCCACGAAGCGGTAGCTGAGGTTCTTGAGGAAGGCAGCATCCTCCGCCTGCGGGCCGTGCAAGTCCTTGATCATGACGAAGTTGGCCGAACCGGCCAGCTTCTCGGCCTGGCGTACGCGGTACAGCACTTCCGCCACGCCATGCCACGCCAGTTCAGGATCGACGCCGGGGGCGATGGCGATGCCGTGCTGGCCAAAGGTCAGCAGGTTGCCGCAGGTGAGCACGCGCTGGCCCAGGCTTTCGCCCAACGAACCAAAGGAAGTCTTGCTGGCCTGGGCCAGTTTGATGTCGGCCAGCTGCATATAAAGTGCGGCAACCGGCTGGTCGTCCTCATATATCAGCGCATAGCGCGGATCGAGGTTGGTCGGCAGCACGGTCTCGAGCGACCGCAGGTAATCATAGGACAGGAAGAAGCCCGCTTGGGCCGTGAGCTCTTTCCATGCTCCTGCATCGAGCATGCCGATGGAGTCGGCGATGGCATAGCGCAGCTGGGCGGGGCCGCGCAGGCGCTTGCGCACTTCGCGGCGTTCGGACAGGGCAGTTTTGACTGAGCGCAGTTTTTGCTGGATCTTCATCATTACAAAATTAGCAATTGGACGGCGCAGTCTAACACGAGCCGCATTGTGCTGATTAAGTTAAAGGGAGCCACGATATGCATCCAATCGACAAATTGGCGACACCGATACCAATTTGAACATGATAAAAACGCCAATCGACCCGAAAGGCAATGCAATGACCGCTCCAAATCCGAACTGGTACCTGCGCGCACGGCTCAAGACCCGCCAGCTCCTGCTGTTGATTGCTATCGACGATGCGGGAAATATCCTGCGCGCTGCCGAGGCGCTGTGCATGACGCAGCCGGCAGCGTCCAAACAGCTCAAGGAACTGGAAGACATGCTCGGCATCGCATTGTTCGAACGCCATCCGCGCGGCATGGTGCCCACCATTTATGGCGAGAGCATGATCCGCCACGCGCGCATGGCCTTGAGCAGCCTGGCGCGCGCGCATGACGATATCGTGGCACTCAAGGCCGGCCTGGCGGGGCAGGTCAACGTGGGCAGCATCATGACGCCGGCATTGAGCCTGCTGCCGCGCGCCATTACACGCATCAAACAGCAAGTGCCGCAGCTCCGCATTGGCGTGCAGATCGAATCCAGCAATGAACTGCGGGACCGACTGCAGCGCGGCATGCTCGATTTCCTGCTGGCGCGCCTTACCGGCTTTAACGATTGCGGGGAACTGCAGTACGAGGAACTGGCGCCGGAACCTGTGGTGGTCGTGGCACGGGCAGACCATCCACTGGCCCGGCGCGGAGCATTGGCTTTGCATGAGCTGGTAGATGCGCCCTGGATTACGCCGCCGCCGGGCAGCATCCTGCGCCAGCGCTTCGACCAGTTGTTCCATAGCGCCGGCCTCGAGCCGCCGGGCGATGTCGTCGACACCAGCGAGATTGTACTGATCACCAGCATGCTGCAAATGAGCGATGCGCTGAACATCATGTCGGAGGATGTGGCGCGACGCTACCAGGAGCTGGGGCTGCTGGCGATCCTGCCGCTGGAGCTGGACTGCCGCATGGACCCTTTCGGCATTATCCGCAGGCGCGATAGCGTGCTGTCGCCGGGCGCCGAGCTGCTGTTGCAGGCGATCCGGCGTGAAGCATCGGTACAGCCCTCATCTGCCCCGGCAACTGTCCCGCAGCCGGAGCCTGGGCCAGCGCCATATAACCTCTACGACATAGCTCTCGCGTAAAAAGTCATTGGATCGGCAACGGCGCCTGCGCATAGCATGGACCGGCATACCTATATCCGGAGACTTGCCTTGAACCATACGTCCCTTGCGCGCCGCCTGTGCGGCACGCTACTGCTGATCGCGCCGCTGGCCAGCCACGCTGCGCACCCGCTCGAACTCAGCTCCCCCGACCGCCAATTGCGCGTGACAATCGACACCAGCGGCCACCTGGCCTTCGCCGTCAGCCACCGCGGCACCGAGCTGGTATTGCCCACGCCAATCGGCATGACCTTGACGAACATCGGCACCCTTGGCGACAAGCCGCGCCTGACCGGGCAGCAGCGCCGCAGTGTCGATACCACCGTGCACCCGGTGGTGGCGCAGAAATCGCGCGAAGTGCGCGACCATTACAACTCGCTGCAACTCGAATTCGCGGGCGGCTATGCCCTGGAAGTACGCGCCTACGACGAAGGCATCGCCTACCGCTTCCGCACCGCCCTTCCCGGACAGGTCACGGTGGAAGGCGAGCAGGCCGGCGTCAACCTGCGGCCTCAGGACACCCTGTACTGGCCGCAGGAAAAGTCCATGCAATCGCATAATGAACACTATTACCAGTCACTGAGCGTGGGCGAGGCGACCGGAAAGCTGGTTGGCGTGCCGGCCCTTGTGCAGAGTGGTGGCGTGCATCTGGTGTTCACCGAATCCGGCCTGCGCGACTACCCCGGAGCGTACCTGCACGGCGAGGCGAGCGGCCTGCGCGCGGTTTTCCCGAAAGTCGCGCTGGCCGATACCGCGCGCGACGACCGCAATGTGCCGGTCACGCAGGAAGCTGCCTATATCGCGCGCACCGAGGGCAAGCGCAGCTTCCCCTGGCGCATCCTTGGCATTTCGTCCAATGCCGGCGGCCTGCTGCTGAACCAGATGCCCTATCTGCTGGCCGAACCGCAAGCGTTGAACGAGACCGGCTGGATCAAGCCGGGCAAAGTCGCCTGGGACTGGTACAACGGAAACAAGCTGTATGGCGTGCCGTTCAAATCCGGCCTCGATACGCGCACCTACCGCCACTACATCGATTTCGCGGCCGACAACGGCCTCGAATACATCATCATGGATGAAGGGTGGTACAAGCTGGGCGACCTGTCGTCAGTCAAGCCGGAAATCGACATGCCCGGGCTGATGGCGTATGCCAGGCAGCGTGGCGTCGGGATCATCTTGTGGGTGTCATGGAAAACGCTGGACACCCAGATGACGGCGGCTTTGGACCAGTTCGCGCGCTGGGGCGCGGCCGGAATCAAGGTCGACTTCATGCAGCGCGCCGACCAGTGGATGGTGAACTACTACGAGCGCGTGGCGCGCGAAGCGGCCGCGCGCCACCTGCTGGTGGACTTCCACGGCAGCTTCAAGCCCAGCGGCTTGCAACGCACCTGGCCTAACGTGCTCACTTTCGAAGGCGTGAAAGGCCTGGAAAACAATAAATGGAGCGACAAACAGACACCGGAACACGACGTCACCCTGCCCTTCATCCGCATGTTCGCAGGCCCGGTTGACTACACGCCAGGCGCCATGAGCAATGCCCATCGCAAGGACTTCGTCGCCAGCTTCGACCGCCCCATGAGCCAGGGCACGCGGGCGCACCAGCTGGCGATGTACATCATCTATGAAAGCCCGCTGCAAATGCTGGCCGACAGCCCCTCGCAGTACCGCGCCAACCCGTCTTCGCTCGAATTCATCCGCCAGGTGCCTGTGGAATGGGACGAGAGCCGCGTTCTGCACGCCGAACTTGGCCGCTACGTCGCCATGGCGCGCCGCCGTGGCGACACCTGGTATGTGGGCGCCATGACCGGCGCCGATGGCCGCGAGCTGGAACTGGACCTGTCCTTCCTGCATGAAGGCGCGTACCGGTTGGACAGCATGGAGGACGGGCCCAATGCCGCCGTTTTCGCTACCGACGTGCAGAAATCCAGCGCCAGCGTCACCCGCGGCAGCCGGCCGGCGATGCGCCTGGCGCCCGGCGGCGGCTGGGCGGCGATCATCCGCAAGACGACACAGGAGTAGCAGATGCAAAGAATTTCACGCATACGTGCGGCAATGATCGGGGCTGCCCTGGCTGCCGCCAATTGGGTGCACGCAGCGCCGCCGGCCTTCACACCGCGCTGGCAAATCGATGGCGACGCCATTCGCTGGCAAGTGAAGGACATCCATCGCGACCAGCTTGAAATGAGCGGCCGCCAGGTGTCGGCGGTGATCGACTACGGCAGCCAGGCCGATGGTTCGCTGCTTCTGGCGCGAACCGTGGTGTGGCCGATGCTGCGCACCATCCCGGACGACACCCATGCCAGCCTGATTCGCAAGTTCGGCGCCGAAGCCTCGCCAACCATCGCCATCGACGGCCGGCCCGCAGGTGCCGAGCACCTGCAGCAAGTGCGCTTCGATGGCCGCCTCGCGCTGCGGTCACAGTTGGCGCCCGGCCTGGTGCTGACCCGCACACTGACGCCATCGCCCAGCGAGCCGGCATTGGTGGAGCGGCTGGAGCTGTCCAACACCGGCCCGGCCGTGCGGCGCTACAGCTTCGGCGCGCTGGAGCGCAGCGAGATTACGCCTCCGGAGCGCGGCACGCACGGCGCTTACGTGCTCGAAGTGCGCTCCCCTGCACTCGACGGCGAATTGGCGCCGGGAGCGCGCGTGCACGTCGACGTGATCATCAGCGGCCGCCTGCAAAACGAAATGGTTTACGTAGACGGCAACGAAGCCCTGCAGGAACGCGCGCGCAAGGTCGCGCAATGGCGCGCCAGCCTGGTGCTGGAAACCCCGGAGCCTGTACTCGACGCGATGTTCGCCTTCGCCAAAATCCGCGCCGCAGAAAGCGTCTTCGCCACACGCGGCGGCCTGCTGCACGGCCCCGGCGGCACACGCTATTACGCCGCCATCTGGGCTAACGACCAGGCGGAATACATCAATCCTTTCTTCCCTTACCTGGGCGACAACGCCGGAGTGCAAAGCGCCCTCATCAGCTTCGGCATGTTCGCGCGCTACATGAACGCGGAGTACAAGCCGATCCCCTCTTCCATCATCGCCGAAGGACGCAGCTACTGGAACGGCGCCGGCGACCGCGGCGACTGCGCAATGATCTCCTACGGTGCCAGCCAGTTCGCACTGGCACAGGGGGACAGCGGTATCGCACGCCGGTTGCTGCCCCTGATCGACTGGTGCCTTGAATTCACACGTCGCAAGCGCGATGGCCAAGGCATCGTGCATTCGGACAGCGACGAACTTGAGGGCCGCTTCCCTGCCGGGAACGCCAACCTGTCGACCAATGTGCTCGCCTACGGCGGCCTGCAGGGAGCCGCGCGGCTGGCCGCAGCACTGGGCGACGCGCAACGTGCTGCCGCGCTGCGCCAGGAAGCCGAGTCGCAGCGCAAGGCCATCGAGCACTACTTCGGAGCGCGCATGGGTGGCTTCGACACCTACCGCTACTACGACGGCAACGACAAGCTGCGCGCCTGGATTGCGCTACCGCTGGCATTAGGCATTGACGAGCGCCAGCGCGGCACGGTCGACGCACTGCTGTCGCCGCAACTGTGGAGCGAGAACGGCGTGCTGACCGAGGCGGGCGACAAAACCTTCTGGGACCGCGCGACCCTGTATGCGCTGCGCGGCCTGCTCAAAGCCGGGGAACTGGAACGCACCATGCCTTACCTGCGCTACTACTCCGGCCGGCGGCTGCTCGGCGATCATGTCCCGTATGCAGTGGAAGCCTGGCCGGAAGGCCAGCAGCGCCACCTGTCCGCGGAAAGCGGGCTGTATGCGCGAGTCATGACGGAAGGCCTGTTCGGTATCGAAGCGGCCAGTTTGCGCAGCTTCACCATCGCACCGCGCCTGCCGAAAGGCTGGCCGCGCATGGCACTGCGAAATGTGCGTGCGTTCGGTGCAGGCCAGGATGGCGGCGGCATCGACATCGTCACCACGCGCACGCAGCAAGGCCAGCGTGTGCTGGTACGGCTCAATGGAAAGACCTTGCTCGACCATGCCTGGGACGGCAAAGCACCGCTGCTCGTCACCGTTCCCGACTAGCTATAACCGTTTGGGCATACATGGCGAGTAAACATTCAATTGTTCGCCATCATCATCCTGCCTAGCATGTCTCCATCGGCCGCCCCAGGGCGGCCGAATCATAACCACAACAGGAGACGCAATGAAGAACCATTCCCAACGTGTGCGCATGACACTGGTGGCACACGCTCTTGCATTGGCTTTCGCTGGGCCAGCCCATGCACAATCGAACGCCACCGGCAGCATCTTCGGCCAGGTCGCCAATGCAAACGGCGCCAGTGTGGTGCTGGAGAACATCGCCACTGGCGCGCGCCGCGCCATCACCGTCGATGCCAACGGACGCTATAACGCCAGCTCCATGCCGCCGGGCGTCTACAAGGTCATCCTCATGCGCAATGGCGCAGTAGAACGCGAGCTGGAAGTGGAAGCGCTGATTGGCCAGGGTGTCGAAGCATCCTTCGAAACCGTCCAATCCGTGACGGTCAGCAGCCGCCGCCCGACGATCGACGTCAGCAACACCAACAATGGCGCCGTCTTCACCGCGCGCCAACTGACGTCGCTGCCAATTTCGCAAAGCCTGTCCGGCATCATCCAGCTCGCACCGGGAACCTCGCGCGGCAACCCGCGCATTGGCGGCGACAGCTTCGGCGGCGCCGGCGTCACCGAGAACGCTTACTTCATCAACGGCTTCCCGGTCACCAACGTCTATCGCCAGATCGGCTCGACTACCTTGCCCTTCTTCGCTATCGCGCAGGCGCAGATCCTGCAAGGCGGCTACAGCGCGGAATTCGGCCGCTCGACCGGTGGCGTGGTGAACATCACCACCAAGAGCGGTACCAACCACTGGGAAGCCGGCGCGGTGCTGCAATACACGCCCGACTGGCTGCGCGCCAAGCCGGAAAACACGTACTACCCGAACACCGGCCATAACCCGAAAACCGACGGCAAGCTGCTCACCTACCGCCGCAGCAATAGCGCAACGGATGTCTTTGGCAGCGCCTACGTCGGCGGGCCGCTGGTCAAGGACAAACTGTTCATGTTCGCCAATATCGAACAGGACCGCTTCAGCACCGGCTACATCAGCAAGGATTCCGATTCGCTCAACAAGACAAACGGCTGGACCGAGCGCGAATCGCGCACCCCGCACTACCTGCTCAAACTCGATTACAACATCAGCGGCGACCATCGCCTCGAGTTCACCCAGATCCACGACGAGAACAAGAAGACGCAGCAAAACTACGGCTTCGATTACGCCACCCTGCAGCGCAACGACAAGCGCGCCGGCGGCACCACCGGCGATGGCGCCAAGACCAACGACTCGATTTTGAAGTACACCGGCTTCCTGAGCGACAACCTGACGGTGACAGCGCTGGCGGGCCGCTTCAAGTCCACCTATCCGCAATCGCGTGAAGGCTACGTGCCTGGCGTGTACCAGGTCAATGCCCCCGTCAACGCCCAGGCACCGGGACTGGTTTATACCAATCCGCAGGCCATCGGCGGCACCATCCAGGTGCCGAATGCGGAAGACAAGCAATCCACACTGCGGCTCGACGTGGAATACAAGCTGGGCAATCATGCCCTCCGCGCAGGTATCGACCGCAACAATGTTTCTTCAATCAACGGCTCGGAGCTGGCGGGCGGCGGCAGCTGGAACTTCTTCCACGGCGATCCGAACGTGCCAGTCCCTGGCGGCAGGACGCCTGCTTCGGGCGGCGGCCACGGCCTGCAAGGCTACTATGTGAACGAATACCACCAGAGCGACTCGGCCTCTCCGAAGACCGACCAGTCCGCGCAATACGTCCAGGACCGCTGGCAGGTCACCGACAACTTGCTGCTCGATCTGGGCCTGCGCAACGAACAGTTCACCAACAGGAACAGCTTCGGCCAGGCATACGCGGCACAACGTCACATGCTGGCGCCGCGCCTGGGCGCATCCTGGGACGTACGCGGAGACAGCACCTTGAAAGCCTTCGCCAACCTGGGCCGCTACCATCTCCAGATCCCGACCAGCGTCGCATTGCGCCTGGCCGGCAACCCGGTGCACATCGACCACTACTACACCTACACCGGCATCGACC
>JBCNOP010000204.1:0-9559 GCA_039593775.1 Pseudoduganella sp. | reverse complement strand
TATTCCTTGCTGGTCAAGCCAGCCACCGGCGCGTCGACGTATTCGGGATCTGCCAGGTAGGCATTGCGGTCGGCGAAGGCCAGGCGCGCTGCTTCCATGTACAGGTGTTCCGCCTTCTCGCGCGGCATGGCTTTCAGGTCAAAGCCTTCCAGGATGTTCAGTGCCTCCGCGATCGTCACGCCGCCGCTGCTTGGCAAGGGCATGCCGACCAGCTCATAGCCGCGGTAAGTGCTGCGCACCGGCTGGCGCCAGCGCGCTTCGTAGTTGGCCAGGTCGGCCAGCGACATCTGCCCCGGGCGGACCGCAACGCCGGCAGCAACGGGAGGGCGGTTGACCGAGTCGACGATCGCCTGCGCCAGCTTGCCCGAATAGAAGGCCTTCACGCCGCCGGTGGACAGCAGGCGGTAGGTCTTCGCCAGGTCCGGGTTGCGCAGCACGGTGCCGGCCGGGAGTGCCTTGCCGTCGCGCATATAGCGTGCCGCAGTCTCCGGGAACAGGGCGAACTTCTTCTCGTTCTCTTTGACCAGCGCGACGAAGTTGTCGTTCAGCTTGAAGCCTTCTTGCGCTACCTTGATGGCCGGTGCCAGCACCTGCCTGAACGACATGGTGCCGTAGCGGTCCAGTGCATCATGCCAGCCGCGCACGGTGCCCGGCACGCCCACTGCCATGCCGCTGGCGACGGCGGTTTCGAAATCCATCGCCTTGCCGTCCGGCGCGAAAGCGTTGGAGCGGAACGATGCCGGCGCCACTTCGCGATGGTCGAGCGTGATGACGCGGTTTTCCTTGGCCAGGTAAATCACCATGAAGCCGCCGCCGCCCACGCCGCAGCTGAACGGATCGGTCACGCCCAGCGTGGCTGCAGCCGCCACGGCCGCGTCGACGGCATTGCCGCCCTTGTTCAGGATCGCCAGCGCCGCTTGCGAGGCCGGTTCGCTGATCGTGGCCACGGCGCCGCCGGTGCCGCTGGCAACCGGTGTCTTGGCCCAGGCCGGGGCGCTGAAGGCCAGCGCAATGATAATGGTGGAAGTCAGTCGTCGGGGCAGGGCGTTTGGCGTCATGGGCAGCTATGTTGGCTGGGAAATATTTACCCGCAAGCTTACCCGATAATCCGGCGCCGGGGCCTTCAGCGATGGCGGCTCGGCCGGTTCCATCCCCAGCAGTGTGAAGGTCAGCCCATTGCGCGTCACCGTCTTGCTGGCACCCGGCATGTCCTCGGCCAGCACGAAGCTGGTATTGCCCTGCCGGTCAGTCAGCACGAAGCTGTAGCTGATGTAGCCGGCCCAGACGCAGACTGCGCCTTTTTTGCAACGGCTGTCGTTGACGCGCTCGAGCTTGAGCGTGACGGTAGGGGCCAGCTTGACGATTTCCCCTTGTGCCAGGACGTAGCTGGCGCTGGTGCGTGGTGCCGGGCTGCTGGCTGCATCCTCGGCAGTACTGCGGGTTGAGCCGCAGGCGGCGGCAATGGCGAGGACCAGGCCCGCCATGCCCAGACAGATCAGTCTAGCTTGCATGATGTTCTCCTCTGGCCTGAGAACAGCTTAGCAAATCGCAAACTATCGTGTTGCACTGTTGAGTCCACTCAACAGTAAGGCTGTAAAAATTGCCGACAAAAAAAAGCGCCCCGGGTAGGGCGCTAGTTTTTATAGTTGGATTTCACAGCTTATTGTGTACGGCGACGGCGGGCTACCCCCAAGCCCATCAGGCCGAGGCCGAGCAGTGCTATCGATGCGGGTTCAGGCACCTCATTGCCAGGATTGGGCGGCTCATCGTTGGCATTGCCGGCCAGGACCTGGAAGTCGACATTGGTGTTGTTGTCGTGGATGTTCAGCGAGTCCAGCTTAAAAGTGTGGACCACGCCGCCTGTCAGCGTAACGTCGTTCCAGTAGGCTGAGTATCCGGCAGGCTTGGATTTGCCAACAGCGCTATTGTCGAGAATGAAGTTAAAGTCGAAATCCTGGACGTTGCCGCCATTCGGCGGCGTGATGCCGAAGTCGAAAGTGGTATCGGCCACGACCTTTACGTACAGCACCTCCAGGTCCTTGATATGGATCCAGTCAGCGAAGGTCCAGACGGAATCGCCATCCGGATTCCAGCTCGCACTGATCGAACTGTCAACCGTCAGCATCAGTGGGTTGGCGGCAGTCTGGCCAGGTTTGGTCGGACCAGCGGCGGCGGCCCCGGCGGTCATGGCGAGAATTGCGGTCAGTGCAAGCTTCTTAAACATGGGTAACTCCTCAGTTAGTTTGCTCAACAGTTACTTAGCAATCGTTATGCCAGAAACTGAAACTCAGCCATATCAAGGACTTACCAATAGTTGCAAGACGGAATGTAAAAATTCCCGACATTAAGAGGCTTGTCTACAAGTAAAAAAAGCACCGATCCTTGCGGAAACGGTGCTTTCTTGGAGTTAGCTTTCGCTTACATGTATGCGGCCAGCGCGCCCTTCATTTTTTTCAGGGCAGCCGCTTCGATCTGGCGGATGCGTTCAGCCGACACGCCGAATTCTTCGGCCAGCGTGTGCAGCGTCGCGCCCGAGCCGTCGTCGTTGGCCAGCCAGCGGGCTTCCACGATGCGGCGCGAACGCGGGTCCAGCTTGGACAGGGCGGTTTCCAGGCCTTCGGACTGCAGGCGCACTACTTGTTCCGCTTCCAGCACCTTGGTCGGCTCCATATTGTCGGAGGACAGGTAGGCAATCGGCGAGAACTTGTCGTCTTCATCGTCGGAAGGGGCTTCCAGGGCGATGTCACGGCCGCTCAGGCGGGTTTCCATCTCGATCACATCCTCGCGCTTGACGTCCAGGGTCTTGGCCAGCTCGTCGATCTGTGCCGGCGACATGGCGTCCAGGCCCTGCTTGTGGCTGCGCAGGTTGAAGAACAGCTTGCGCTGGGCCTTGGTGGTGGCCACTTTGACCAGGCGCCAGTTCTTCAGGATGTACTCGTGGATCTCAGCCTTGATCCAGTGCATGGCGTAGGACACCAGGCGCACGCCCTGGTCAGGGTCGAAGCGCTTGACTGCCTTCATCAGGCCGATATTGCCTTCCTGGATCAGGTCGCCGTGCGGCAGGCCATAGCCCAGGTAGCCGCGGGCGATCGACACCACCAGGCGCAGATGGGAGGTCACCAGCGTTTCCGCAGCCTTGATATCGTTCTTTTCCTTCAGGCGTTTGCCCAGCGCCACTTCTTCTTCGTGGGTCAGCATAGGCAGGCGATTCACAGCCGAGATATAAGCGTCCAGATTGCCCAGGCTCCCGCTGAAGCCAAGGGTCAGCGCGTTGCTGCCGGCAGGTACCAGTGCGTTTGTTGCGGTCATCTTATGTATCCTCGCTTGAAGGGAATGCTTTTCAGAGTTACCAGCATGCACGACAGAACTTAAATGATTCTTAACCTCTATCATGCCGTTCTGAACATATATTAGCACTCTCCCCTGGTGAGTGCCAATTGCTGGGATTTTATGGCTCTGATAGCAAAAACACTATCGGCAACACGCAATTCCTTGCGTTGGATCAAAGTCAGGATACGGCGGGGACGGGCATGGCTCCGTGCGGGTACGCACGGAGCCGGCGGGCTTAATTCAGCCGGGAAAGATGGCGCTGGACGCAGAGCAGGGCGCCCACCAGGCCGAGGCCGGCGGACAGGGCCAGCAGGCCGGCAGTTCCGACCGGGTCGAGCGGAGCCAGCTGGAACTCGGAAGCGTACAGTCTTGCAAAGTCGGCGATGGCGCGGTTGAGCGGCTGCAGGGCCAGCGCCACACCGCCCAGCGCCACGCCGCCGGCGCACAGGCCCAGCAGGGCGCCGGTGTAATAGAAGGGGCGGTGGATGAAGCTGTCGCTGGCGCCAATCAGCTTGGACACCAGGATCTCTTCACGCTGGGTCATGACTTGCAGGCGAATGGTGTTGAACACCACCGCCACCACCACCGTGGCCAGGGTCGCAGCCAGCAGGAGCAGGGCCAGGCGCAGTATCCCCAGCAGGGCGGCCAGCCGTTTGACCCAGGCAGAATCCACTTGCACCGATTCCACGCCCGGCAGGGCGCGCATCTGGTCGGCAATGCTGTCGATCTTGCTGCCTTCTGCGGCGTTCTGGAAGGCGTTCAGCTTGACCACATAGCTGTCCGGCAGCGGGTTCTCGCCCAGGGTGGCGACCACGTCGGACAAGCCGCTCTTGGCATTGAGCTGCTCCAGCGCTTTTTCGCGCGAAGTAAAGATGATTTTGGCTGTCGGCGCAATGCTGCGCAGGGAGGACGCCAGCCCCATGGCCTGTTCGCGCGGAGTCTCGGCCTTGATGAAGACGCTGAGCTCAGGCTCGACCGCCATCTGCTCCGACATCGGCCGCACATTGTCGAGCAAGGTCACGCCCATGAACGGCAGGGCCAGCGCAATGGCGACCACCAGGATATTGAACAGGAAAGAGCCGGGCGCGCGGCGCACGTGCACCAGCGCGGAGCCCAGGGCAAAAAAGTGGTGGCGCAGCCAGGTGCTCATGCTGCTTCCTTCATCAGTTCGCCACGCTCGAGATGGATCACACGCGCCGCAGCGTCCAGGATCTGTTCATCGTGCGAAGAAATCAGGCAGGTCACGCCCACCGAATGGAAGGCGTGCAGCGCATCGATCACCTTGTTCGCGCTGGCGCGGTCCAGGTTGGCGGTTGGCTCGTCGGCCAGGATGATTTGCGGGCGGTTGACGATGGCGCGCGCGATCGACACGCGTTGCTGCTCGCCGCCGGACAGGGCCAGCGGCTGGCCATCGGCGCGGTCCAGCAGGCCCACCTTGTCGAGGGCGGCACGGGCACGCTGCTCGGCGGCTGCGCGCGGCGAGCCGGTGACCAGCAGCGGCATCATGACATTGGCCAGCACGGAGCGGTCGTTGAGCAGGCGCTGTTCCTGGAAAATCAGGCCCAGGTTGCGGCGCAGGAAAGGAATGCCGGCGCGTTTCAGGGCGCCGATGTCCTGCCCATTCACCAGCACCTTGCCGGAAGTCGGCCGCTCCATGGCAGCGATCATCTTCAGCAGGGTCGACTTGCCGGCGCCCGAGGGGCCGGCGAGGTAGACCAGTTCGCCTTTGGCAATGGTGAAAGAAATGTCGCGCAGGGCGACACCGTCGGGAGAGTACTGTTTGCTGACGTGCTGGAATTCGATCATGTAGGCCGCGAATCGGTCATGTTATGCGAGCAGTGCTTCAACAAATTCAGCCGCATTGAACGGCTGCAGGTCTTCAATCTTTTCGCCGATACCGATGAAGTACACCGGAACCGGGCGTACGCGGGCGATGGCGGCCAGGATGCCCCCTTTCGCAGTGCCGTCGAGCTTGGTGATAATCAGGCCCGACAACTGCAAGGCATCGTCGAAAGCCTTCACCTGGGCCAAGGCATTCTGGCCGGTATTGCCGTCGATCACAAGCAGGGTCTCGTGCGGCGCACCTTCCAGGCCCTTGCCGATCACGCGCTTGACCTTCTTCAGCTCTTCCATCAGGTGCAGCTGGGTCGGCAGGCGGCCGGCGGTATCGATCATCACCACGTTGGTGCCGCGCGCCTTGCCGGACTGCACAGCGTCATACGATACGGCGGCCGGGTCGCCCGACTCCTGGGAAATCACGGTAACGTTGTTGCGCTGGCCCCAAACCATCAGCTGTTCGCGGGCGGCAGCACGGAATGTGTCGCCGGCTGCCAGCAGGACTGACTGGCCGTGGGCTTGCATGTGCTTGGCCAACTTGCCAATGGTGGTTGTCTTGCCGGCGCCGTTGACGCCGGAAATCATCATCACCAGCGGCTGGTGGCGGCCCAGCTCGAACGGCTTTTGCAGTGGCTGGAGCAGGCCGATCATCAACTGCTTGAGGGCCTCCTTGACTTGGGCGGCGTCCAGCAGCTTCTCTTCCTTGACCTTGCGCTTCAGCGCATCGAGCAGGTATTGGGTGGCTTCGACGCCGGCATCGGACATCAGCAGTGCCGCTTCCAGCTCGTCATACAGGTCGTCGTCGATCTTGGCGCCGACGAACAGGATGGACAGGTTGGCGGAAGTCTTCGACAAGCCCGCTTTCAGGCGGCTCATCCAGCTTTGCTTGGGTTCGGGCTTGGCGGCAGTTTCAACTTCAAACGCCAGCGGCGCCGCAGCCTCGGCGCTGACTGGCGCGGAAGGGGCAGGGGCCGCAGGCGTTGCGGCCGGCGTTGCGGGCGCGGCTTCCGGCGCGACCGGTTTCTTCTTGAAAAAACTGAACATGGACAGGTTGGCAGAGGGTCCTTCAATCGAACCGCGTATTCTACCAGAGCCTAGCTGAGGGCTTGCCGTTGGCGCTGCCGCCATTCGATGACGGCCGGGCTGATGTCGCACAGCTCGCAAACCGTCACGCAGCTTGGCGGGCGCTTGCGCAAGGCGGAGTTGCTGCCGCCGGCCCAGATTTCGGCCTGTTCCGGCAGGCGGGCGCGCAATTCGCGCAAGCTGTCGTTGACGTGGCGCGGGTTCATGGTGGCGGAAAACGACAGCGCAACGATGTCGGCCTGCATGGCACGCGCGCCTTCGACGATATCCGGCAGCGGGGTCTGGACGCCTAGCGGAATGCAATGCGCTCCCTCGGCAGCGAACATGGCCTCGGCCATCAGCAAGCCCAGGCCATGGCGTTCCTGCGGCAAGGTAGTCAGCAGCACGCGGGGGCGCGGCGCACCGCTGCTGTGGTTCACCTGCGGCACCGAGAACACGGCGCTGCGCAGCACGATCTGCACGGATTCTGCAAACAAATGCTCTTCAAATACCGCGAACTGCCCGCAAGCCCAGGCTTCCCCAACCAGGGTGGTGAGCGGCGCAACCAGGTTGGTGACGAAATTTTTCAAACCCATGACCAGCATTGCCTGCGTCAATTTGCGGCGGAATGCCTCCATTTGATGGGCTTTGCAAAGTTCCAGATAGGTTTGCAGTTCGGGATGGGGCAGGGCGGCCTGGTCGCGCAGGCTGGTGGCGCTCTTCTGTGCCAGGGCTTGCAATTCGTCGGACGAATAAGCAATGACTTTGCCCGGGCGATACCCCAGATCAATCAATCTCTTGATCAATCTCAATTTAATGACTTGTTCGCTTGGATACACTCGCTCCCCGAACGTGTCGCGTTCAGGGCGGGGGAAATCGTAACGGCGTTCCCAGACTCGCAAAGTTTCTTTTGCAAGACCGGTGTCCCGTTCCACGTCACTGATAGTGGATGGAATTGTTACAGAAACCGCACTCGTTTTCATTCGCCGACAGCGCCCCCAGATTGATACGCGACCTGCATTCTAACGCCGAAGTCTGACACAAAGTTGCATACGGTGCAGGCCAGTTTCACTATGAAACTGGGGTTCAAATCGCTTGTCCATGACACAATCCTGGTGCTTCCGGTTTAGGCTCGAAAAGCGCCAAAAGTGTGAAATATGTCCTGAACAAAAAACTTAAAAGTTGCTTAAATTTTATTCGGTCGGTGTGGCAAAAGGCGCTATCTTGCAATACGTATTACTACGTGATTAGCAGGAAATGTTGAGATCATATAAAATAACGGGCGATCAGCGCCGAAGAGCCCTGGTGATCGATAACAAAGAAAAGGAAGAAGCACATCATGAAGAAGACCCTGATTTCCCTCGCGATCCTCGCAGCAGCATCGGGCAGCGCCTACGCCCAGTCGAACGTAACCATCTTCGGCATCATGGATGCCGGCATCGTGTCCGAACACGGTGGCAAGAACGGTAACGTGACCAAAGTGTCCTCCGGCGTTGCCAATGCATCCCGCATCGGCTTCAAAGGCACTGAAGACCTGGGTGGCGGCCTGTCGGCAGTCTTCCTGCTGGAAGGCGGCATCAAAGGCGACACCGGTGAGTCCGACGTGTCCGGTTCCGTATTCCAGCGTCAGGCATACGTAGGCCTGGTGTCGAAATCGGCTGGTACCCTGACCCTGGGCCGCCAGTACACCCCTTGGTACAACGCCTTCGTGCAAGTTGGCGATCCGTTCCAGGCTGGCCTGTCCGGTTCGGCTAAGAACATCTTCCCAGCGAACGGCATCAACGTACGCAACAGCAACTCCGTGTACTACAAGTCCCCAGACCTGATGGGCATCACCGCTGAGGTGTTCTACGCTGCCGGCGAGCAGAAAGAATCCTCGACCGGCCGTCAGCTGGGCGCGTCGATCGGTTACAAGAACGGCGACTTCGAAGGCCGCCTGGCTTACAACAACCGTAACAACGACACCGTTGTCAACAACGTCGTCGTTGGTAAAGATATCGGCCACAACACCCTGCTGGCCGTGAACTACGACTTCAAGGTTGTTAAGGCCTTCGCCATGTTCAACTCCAACAAGGGCCTGAACAGCGTTGCATACCCTAACGGTACCGCGTACACCGCTGCTGCAGTGGCTCCATCGGCCGACAGCCGCAACTACCTGCTGGGCGCGACCGTTCCTGTGTCGGCTGCTGGCTCCCTGGTTGCTTCCGTAGCCCGCGCGGATGACCGTGAAGTTGCCAACCGCGATGCTAACCAGTACGCAATCGGCTACCTGCACAAGCTGTCGCCACGTACCACCACCTACATGTCGTACGGCAAAATCAAGAACAAGAACGGCGCTTCCTTCACCGTTGGTAACAACGCTGAATCCGGCTCTGGTGACTCCGCTTACAACGTAGGCCTGCGTCACACCTTCTAATACCAGCAAGTTCCTGGTCAAAAACGGCTGCCTCGTGCAGCCGTTTTTTTTTACAATGCTGATATGAAAACTTCCCATCGCATTGGCAGCGCCTTGCTGCTCGCTTCAGTCACTGTCTTGCCAGCCGCGCTGGCCGCCAACAAGGCCGGCGGCTTGCCGCGCTATGGCATGGTGGTCTACTCCGACTTGTGCGTGCATGAAGGCAGCGGCGAATACGGCGGCCAGCGCATCACGCTGCAGCGTTTTGCCGAAGTCGATACGGTAATTTACGAGTACACGGCCGGCGGCCTGAGCTGGCCACTGGTGGCGAATGACGTGAATGTCGACCCGCGCGGCAAGATGATGTACTTCACCGTGCAGGAAGGGGAGGAAGAGCGCACTATCAGCGGCAAGTTCTCGCCCAATGGCGAAACCCTGACATTGGATGGCGGGTATTGCGATGACCAGTCGCAGCCGATGGTGCTTTCCAAGGTGCGCGATTTCAGCCGCGCAGCCAAAGCCTGCAAAGCCTGCCCCGCACCGAAGCGGTAGTCGATCCGAGCTGCCAAGCCTGTCTTTGCTGCCAAGTCCATCTGGGTGCTGCCGCGCTTGAGCGTTGTCGGATCAATTTCCAGCACTAAGTCATCTAGCAACCAGCGAATTGCCTCATTCATCTTACGCCTTCCGTGCCCGGATGAAGCGAACGTAATGCCGAATGGCGCGGAGCGGTAGCGGAAAAATCAAAGGGCTGGCCGCGCAAGTGCGGGCCAGCCCTTTGGCGGGGAACGGCAGTAATTACTTGCCGGCGGCGACAGCCTGCTTGCGGATGGTGTCGAGGGTGGCGCCTGGAGTGATCAGGTTGCCGTCGTAGCGCAGCTCGATGATCGCTGGCAGGCTTTGCTCGCGGGTGAAGGCGAGGGCGCGTTGCAGGGCTGG
>JBCNOP010000203.1:0-9569 GCA_039593775.1 Pseudoduganella sp. | reverse complement strand
CGGCAGCGAACACTCGCTGGCCCGCGCGGTGCTCGATGCGGAAGCCGCAACGGTCGGCGCCGGCGCGGCGGCAGGCGAAGCGGCGCAGCTGACCGCGAACGCGGTGACCACGCTGGCAGGCCGCGGCCTGGCAGCCACGGTTGATGGCCTCGAACTGCTGCTGGGCAGTGGGCGCCTGATGACGGAGCGTGGCGTCGACCTGATGCCGCTGCAGCAGCGCGCCGGTGAGCTGGAGTCGTCTGGGCACACGATTTCCTGGCTGGCAGATGCCGGCAGCAAGCAGCTGCTAGGCCTGCTGGCATTCTCCGACCAGCCGAAACAGCATGCCCGCGCTGCAGTGGAGCGCCTGCATGCTCGCGGCATCGCCACTGTCATGTTGACTGGGGATAACCAGGGCAGCGCGCAAGCGGTGGCGCAGGCATTGGGCATCGGCAGCGTGGAGGCCAACCTGCTGCCGGCGGATAAAACTGCCGTCATCGCAAGGCTGAAGGCGGAGGGCAAGCGCATCGCCATGGTCGGCGACGGCATCAACGATGCGCCCGCACTGGCGGCAGCCCACGTTGGCATTGCCATGGCCACCGGCACCGACGTGGCGATGAACGCGGCCGGCATCACGCTGATGCGCGGCGAGCCGCTGCTGGTGGCGGACGCGATCGATATTTCGCACCGCACCTTCAGCAAGATCCGCCAGAACCTGTTCTGGGCCTTCATCTACAATGTGGCCGGGATTCCTCTGGCGGCGCTCGGCGTGCTGAATCCATTGCTGGCTGGCGCTGCGATGGCATTCAGCTCAGTCAGTGTGATCAGCAACGCTTTGCTGCTGCGCCGTTGGCAGCCTTCGAAGGAGTAATGGAATGAATATCGGACAAGCCGCTGCCGCATCCGGCGTCAGCGCCAAGATGATCCGCTACTACGAAAGCATTGGCCTGGTGCGCGAAACTGCACGCACCGAGAGCGGATATCGTATCTATGGCGACAACGACCTGCATACGCTGCGCTTCATCAAGCGTGCGCGCAACCTGGGTTTTTCGCTGGAGCAGATCAGCGACCTGCTGTCGTTATGGCAGGATACCGGCCGCGCCAGTTCGGACGTGAAGACGATCGCGATGAGCCACGTCGATGCACTGAACCAGCGCATCGTTGAACTGACAGAAATGCGCGACACCCTGGCCAGCCTGGCGAAAACCTGCCATGGCGACGACCGGCCGGACTGTCCGATCCTGCAATCGCTGGGTTCAGCGCAGGAACATGTACACGGTGAGCACTGCGCCCACGATCACCACAAAGATGCGCATCAGTTGCGGGGGAAGGCGATAGATCAGCCAAGAACCCAGAAGTCCGCCCGCAATACCTCCCGCGCATAACGCCAGGGCTGCTGGCCAGCTGATCATGCCGGAGAAGGCGAAGATCAGGGTAGCGGAAGCATTCATCGCCATGGCCAGCATGTTTTTGGTGGCCGTGGCAGCGCGGATCTGCTGGCCAGCGATGGTCAGCGCGGCCAGCATCAGGAAGCCGATGCCGCCGCCGAAGTAGCCGCCATAGATTGAAATGCAGGACTGGACCACGGCAAGCATCCACTTCGGCATGCTGGAGGCGGCCTGTATCGGCTGGCGCCGGAAAGCGCCCCAGGCGAACATGGTCGTGGCAAACAGCACCAGCCAGGGCACCAGCCTGGCAAAGAAGGTCGGAGGCGTGATCCACAGCAGGATGGCGCCGAAAATGCCGCCAATAACGCTGATCGTGAAAAGCTGCGGGAAACTCAGGCCGCTGACGCCTTCTGCGAACTTGCGTCCGGCGACGGCGGAAGTAGCCTGGCTGGGAAACATGGCGACCGTGGAGGTCATGTTCGCCGCCACGGGATTCAGCCCGGCCAGCAGCAGGGCGGGAAAGGTGATGAAGGAACCGCCGCCAGCCAACGCATTCTGCGTGCCGGCGAAAAGTCCTGCTGCGGCGAGCAGTAAGATCGTGTGGAGTTCAGGCATCAGGCCATTATAGCCAAGCTGCCAGGAACTTGCCGGCGGGGCGGCCAGGCGGCCCGGGTCAGGCGGTGCGGCGCCATGCCTCGGCGCGAGTGCTGGCGAGCGCTTCGGCGATTCGGTCGGTGGCGCGCTCGGCATCGGCGATGGATTGCAGCAGACGGTCGTCGCCGAATTCGTCGTATTCGATGGCGGCGCCGTAGGCGTCGGTGACGCCCAGGTAGCGGAACACGCTACGCACCGAGCCCTCGACATGGTTGATGCCTTCAAGGCGCTCGCCGGGGCCGTAGCCATAGTCGCCGCGTGAGGACAGGATCGCCAGCTGCTTGCCTGCATCCGCCAGCAGCGGCCAATAGGGCTCGCCAGCGCGGGAGCGGTCGAAGCCGAAGGTCCGCCCGACACGCACGATGTTGTCCAGCCAGGCTTTGAACTGCGCTGGCGGGCCAAAGTTATACATCGGGACACCAGCGACGATAATATCGGCCGCCAGCAACTCATCAACCAAGGCATCGCTTTGCGACAGCGCGTCGTGCATCCATCGCTCGCGTGCCGCAGGCGGCGTAAAGGCGGCACGCACCCAGGCGCCGGTAACCGGCGATGGCGGTTCCGCGCCAACGTCGCGATAGATGACTTCTGCTCTGCTATCGAGCTGCAGGTAGCGCTCGACGAAACGTGCTGTCAGGCGGCGCGTGTGGGAGCCATGCGGCTGCTCCCCGGATCGTCCCGGCCGGGCGCTTGAATCAATATGCAGGATGGTGGTCATGGTTTTTCTCCGTGAGGTTGCGATGGCCACACTGTGCGCTGCCAGGCGGGCGGTGACAAACGATCAATTCTCAGCGGATGGATGAACTGAATTCATGTATAGTTAATAACATGAGACGCCGCCTTCCATCCTTGTCCGCCTTGCGCAGCTTTGAAGCAGCTGCGCGGCTGCAAAGTTTCAAGCTCGCAGCCGAGGAATTGTCGGTCAGTGCCACCTCGATCAGCCACCAGGTGCGTGCGCTGGAGGAGGCGCTGGAAGTGCGGCTGTTCCTGCGCAAGACGCGGGCCGTTGAGTTGACTCCGGAGGGGCGCATCCTGTTGCAGGCGACCGGCAATGGTTTTGACGCCATCGCCGCCGGTGTCGAACGGCTTCGGCGCGACCAGCACCGCACGGTCACCTTGTCGACCACACCATCATTTGCGGCGCGCTGGCTGGTGCCACGGCTGGCGTCTTTCAACGCCGCACATCCTGGCATCGCCCTCAATGTCCAGGCCAGCAACAAGCCGGTCGACCTGGCCGGCGGTGCGGCGGATCTCGCGGTGCGCGGTGGCGGCGGGCATTTCGCGGGCCTGCATGCACAACGCCTGATGCAGGCCGGCTTCGCACCGGTAGCCAGCCCGCGCCTGAAACTGCGCAAGGCAAGCGACGTGGCACGCCACCCGCTGATCCACTTCGACTGGCAGCGCGGCTTCAAGGGCGCATTGACGTGGGATAAATGGTCAAAGGCGGCGGGTGTGGCGCTGGATCTTGGTTCCGGCGCGCGCTTTTCGGAAGAGTCGCATGCGGTGCAGGCGGCCATTGCCGGTCAGGGCGTGGTACTCACTGCCTTGCCGCTCGTGCGTGAAGAAATCAGCATGGGACTGCTGGAAGCGCCGGTGGGGCCGGTGCTTGGCGGATTCGATTTTTATGTTGTTCGGCCAGAGGGCGGCGAGCCGCGCGAAGAAGTGCGCGCCGTCGAGGACTGGCTGCTGGCACAGGAGGTGCAATGATGGAGCCTTACAAGCTTTACTACTGGCCGACGATCCAGGGCCGGGGAGAATTCGTGCGGCTGGCGCTCGAGGAGGGCGACGTGCCTTACATCGATGTCGCGCGCGGCAAGGGCGGCATGAAGGCGATGACCGAGCTGATCGCCGGCGGCAGCGATCCGCGCGCGTCGTTTGCGCCGCCAATCCTGCAGGCAGGCGAGCTGATGATCGGGCAGACGGCCAATATCCTGATGTTTCTCGGCGCCCGGCATAAGCTGGCGCCGCGCTCTGAGGCAGGCCGGCTGTGGTGCAACCAGCTGCAATTGACCATTGCCGACATCGTCGGCGAAGCGCACGACACCCACCACCCGATTTCGGTCAATATGTACTACGAGGAGCAGGCGCGCGAATCGAAGGCGCGGGCGCGCGATTTTGCGACCGAGCGCATTCCGAAATACCTGGACTATTTCGAAAGCGTGCTGCGGGCAAACCAGTCGCGCGGCGGCTGGATCGTCGGTTCCCGGCTGAGCTATGTCGACCTGTCGCTGTTCCAGTTGCTGGATGGCCTGCGCTATGCCTTCCCGAAGGCAATGGAAGCCTACGAGGGACGCTGGCCCGGCCTGCAGCGTCTGGCCGGGCGGGTAGCGGCACGCCCAAGGGTCGCAGCTTACCTGGCATCCAAACGCCGCCTCGCCAACAACGAGGACGACGTGTTCCGGCATTACCCGGAACTGGAGCAGGGTGTGCGCGTCAGACCGCGCGGGTGACCGGGTAGCCCGCATCCACGATGGCCGCCTTGATCGGCTCCAGCGCCGAGGCGGAGTTGACCTTGACGTGCTTGCCCTTCAGGTCTACCTCGACAAACGCGGCCGGGTCAACGGCGTGCACGGCTTCCGTCACGGCTGAAACGCAGTGGCCACAAGTCATGTTTTCTACAGTCAGTTCATACATTTGGAGTTCCTTTCGTCATATGGGTAATCGTACTTTAATCCTTCCTGCCATGGTAAGGTCAAGCGTGCTGGCGCTGCTTTTGCTGCAGGGCTGTTCTGCGAAATATGCGCCGCCGCCAGGATCGGCGGGGGCCGTCGCGGAGATGCGCGTGCCGGCACCGGCAGCCGATGGTTCACCTGCGGCGCAGGCCGATGCGCAGCGCGGCAAATATCTGGCCTATGAGCACTCGGTCACGGTCGATTCGCCCGAAGGCGGCGTCAAGCCCCTGCTCGACAAGCTGGTCGCGGCTTGCCAGGCGGACGTGGCGAACCAGTGCACGCTGCTGGCCTCCGGAGTCGAAGGCGGCCGCGAGTCGAGCGCCCATATCCGCGTCCGCGTCAAGCGCCCCGGCATCGAGAAACTGATTGCTCTGGCAGCGACGGGAGGCGAAGTCGCATCGCGCAACACATCGGCGGAAGACCTCGAAGGACCGATCCGCGACAATGCCAAGCGCCTGGACATGCTGCGCTCCTATCGCGAAAAGCTGCTGGCGCTGGAGAGCAAAGTGGGCAACAACGCCGAAGCCCTGATCAAGCTGTCGCAGGAACTGGCGACGGTTCAAAGCGAGCTTGAATCGGCAACCGGCGTCGAAGCGCGCCTGATGGAGCGGGTCAACATGGACCTGCTGAACATCTCGATCCAGTCCCGCACCCAGCGAGGCTTCTGGTCGCCGGTCAAGCGCTCGCTGGGCGACTTCGGCAGCAACCTGTCCGAAGGCATCGCCAGCGCCATTACCGGCGCGGCCTACTTGCTGCCATGGGCACTGATTCTGTTCGTGTTTGGCGCCGTGGTGCGGAAGATCTGGAAGAGAATGCGCAGGAAATGAAACAGTCAATCGTACACATTGCCCTGGTCGTTCGCGATTACGACGAGGCGATCGATTTCTACGTCAACACGCTTGGCTTTGAGCTGTTGGACGATACCTATCAGCCAGAGCAGGACAAGCGCTGGGTGGTGGTAGCGCCGCCGGGCGGAAGCGGCGCCACGATCCTGCTGGCGCGGGCCTCCAAGCCGGAGCAGGAGGCTTTCGTCGGCAACCAGGCCGGCGGGCGGGTGTTCCTGTTCCTGAATACGGATGATTTCTGGCGCGACTTTGAACGGCTCAAGGCGAAAGGCGTGCGGATCGTGCGGGAGCCGAAGCAGCAGGACTACGGCATGGTTGCCGTCTTCGCAGACTTGTACGGCAACCTGTGGGACTTGCTGCAACTGAATCCCGACCACCCGATCGCACGCCGCGGCTGATCAGCCCTTGTTGAAGCTGGTGATCAGGTTGCGGTAGTCCGGGATGTAATTCGAGAACAGCGCACCCAGGCCTTCGATGTCGTTGCGCCAGTCGCGGTGCAGTTCGCAGGCCGTGCCGAACCAGCTCATAAGCTGCACGCCGGCGTCCTGCATGCGGCGCCAGGCGGCGTCGCGCGTGATCTCGTTGAAGGTGCCGGAGGCATCGGTCACTACGAAGACGTCGAAGCCTTCATCGATGGCCGACAGGGCGGGGAAGGCGACGCACACCTCGGTGACCACGCCGGCGATGATCAGCTGCTTCTTGCCAGTCGCCTTGACGGCTTTCACGAAGTCTTCGTTGTCCCACGCATTGATCTGGCCTGGGCGGGGAATGAAGGGCGCTTCCGGGAACATCTGCTTCAACTCGGGCACCAGAGGGCCGTTCGGGCCGTTTTCGAAGCTGGTGGTGAGCACAGTGGGCAGCTTGAAGTATTTGGCCAATGCGGCAGTGGCAAGCACATTGTTCTTGAATTTATCCGGATCGATGTCGCGCACCAGGGACAAAAGGCCTGCCTGGTGATCGACCAGCAGGACGGCGGCGTTGTTTTTGTCGAGGCGTTTGTACATGGCGAGTCTCCTTGGGGTGGTTGGGTAAATACAGCATAGACACACAACAATCCCTTCGCTAGTGCCGTAGAATGGTCACGCTGTTCTTTTAAAGGAACAATGATGGATGACCTGAATGACCTCTTCTACTTCGTGCAAGTGGTGGACCACGGCGGTTTTACGCCCGCTGGCCGCGCGCTGGGCATGCCGAAGTCCAAACTAAGCCGCCGCATCGCCGCGCTGGAGCAGCAATACGATGTGCGGCTGCTGCAGCGGACCACGCGCCATTTCTCCGTCACCGATACGGGACGCGAGTTCTACCAGCAATGCCTGGCGGTGCTGGCGGAAGTGCAAGGGGCGCGCGAAGTGATGGAGCGCCAGCGCTCGGAGCCGCAAGGGCAGGTGCGCGTAAGCTGCCCGACAGCCTTGCTGGAATACCGCATTGGTCCGCTGGTGGCGCGCTTCATGAAGCAATGGCCAAAGGTACGCGTCCTTCTCGAGGCGACCAACCGTCGCGTCGACGTGCTGGGCGAAGGCATCGACATCGCGCTGCGCGTGCGCTTCCCGCCGCTGGAGTCGAGTGACCTGGTGATGCGCGTGCTGGGCAACAGCCCGCAGCGCCTGGTGGTCAGCCCTGGGCTGCTGAAGCCGCGCAAATCGCTCAGGAATCCGCAAGCACTGGAGGTGGTTGCCTTGCCCAGCCTGGACTGGGGACCGCCGCGCGATCATGCCTGGCAGTTCGATGGCCCGGATGGCGCACAGGCGACGGTGCGGCACCAGCCGCGCTACATTACGGACGATATGACGGCGCTGCGCCAGGCGGCGCAGGAAGGCGTCGGCGTCGTGCAGTTGCCCTGCATGGTGGTGGAAGATGCACTCGCCAGCGGAAAGCTGATTGACGTGATGCCAGGCTGGGTGCCGCGTGGCGGCGTGATCCACGCAGTTTTTCCATCGCGGCGCGGTTTGCTGCCAGCCGTGCGTTTGCTGCTCGACTTCCTGGCGGAAAATATTCAGCAGGAGTAAGCGGCAATGAAAAAGCCCCGCACTTGGCGGGGCTTGGTGGACGGAGGAAGGCCGGATTACAGCACGTCGCTCGCGTGGTCTGCCAGGCGGGAACGTTCGCCGCGTGCCAGCGTGACGTGGCCGCTGTGCGCCCAGCCTTTGAAGCGGTCGACCACATAGGTCAGGCCGGACGAGCCTTCGGTCAGGTAAGGCGTGTCGATCTGCGCGATGTTACCCAGGCAGAGGATCTTGGTGCCTGGACCGGCGCGCGTCACCAGGGTCTTCATCTGCTTCGGCGTCAGGTTCTGCGCCTCGTCGATGATGAGGAACTTGTTGACGAAGGTGCGGCCGCGCATGAAGTTCAGGGACTTGATCTTGATGCGCGAGCGGATCAGGTCCTGCGTCGCCGCACGGCCCCATTCGCCGCCTTCACCGTCGGACTTGTTCAGCACTTCCAGGTTGTCGTCGAAGGCGCCCATCCACGGGCCCATCTTCTCTTCCTCGGTACCCGGCAGGAAGCCGATATCTTCGCCCACCGGCACCGTAACGCGGGTGACGATGATCTCGTTATACAGCTTGGTCTCCAGCACCTGCGCCAGGCCGGCGGCCAGGGCGAGCAGGGTCTTGCCGGTACCGGCCTGGCCCAGCAGGGTGATGAAGTCGCACTCCGGGTTCATCAACAGGTTCAGCGCGAAGTTCTGCTCGCGGTTGCGGGCAGTCACGCCCCATACGCTGTTCTTGTTGTGCGAGTAGTCGCGCAGGGTTTGCAGGACGGCGGTCTTGCCGTTGATCTGCTTCACTTGCGCGTAGAACGGCGACTCGCCGTTGTTCGGTTCCAGGAACACGAACTGGTTCACCAGCAGGGAAGGGATGACCGGGCCGGTCACGCGGTAGAAGGTGCTCGACTGGCCGTGCTTGTTCTCCTGCCACGACTCCATGTCCTTGCCATGCTTGTTCCAGAAATCGTCCGGCAGCTGGACGATGCCCGAGTACAGCAGGTCGGTGTCTTCCAGTACGTGGTCGTTGAAGTAGTCTTCCGCCGGCAGGCCCAGGGCGCGCGCCTTGATGCGCATATTGATGTCTTTCGACACCAGCACCACGGCGCGGCCAGGCTGCTCCGCTTCCAGCGAGCGCACCACGGCCAGGATCTGGTTATCAGCCTTGCCTTGCGGCAGGCCTTCCGGCAGGTCGGCTACCTGTACCTTGGTCTGGAAGTACAGGTGGCCCTTGGCATCCTTGTTACCCAGCTTGTTCAGCGGGATGCCGTTTTCCATGTCGTCGTCGTCGGTGTTGCTGACCAGGGCATCCAGCGTACGCGATACCTGGCGTGCATTGCGCGCGACTTCGGACATGCCTTTCTTGTGGTTGTCCAATTCTTCCAGCGTCATCATCGGCAGGAAGACGTCGTGTTCTTCAAAGCGGAACAGCGAAGACGGATCGTGCATCAGCACATTGGTGTCGAGCACGAACAGCTTGGTGCTGCCCACCACGTCGGCCTTGCGGCTGGTGGCGGACTTGAGCACCACTTCGTGCTCTTTGTGCTTGGCCGGGTGCGGGGCATCGGCCTTGATCGGCGTGACCTTGGCGCGCGCTTGCGGCGCAGCCTTGGTGCGCGGTGGCGCTGGCACGTCGTCCGGCAGCTTGACGGCCTTCAATGCAGGCGTCTTCTTCGCTGCGGTCTTTTTCGCAACTGGTTCTTTCACTGCTTTGGCAGCAGTCTTGGTGGCCGCTTTCTTCGGCGCTGGTGCTGCCTTTTCTTCAGTAGGGAAGGGAACCGGATTTGCTCCGCTCGCCTTCGGATAGTCTTTAGCCAGCAGCAGGGTGGCTGGCTTGCTAGGCAGTTTTGGCAGTGGCATCAGGATCTCAATCTAAAAAAGATACGCCCACGCGAGGGCGAATGCCCGGCATGGACGAACTGTGGGGTGAATCGGAAAAACTAAAGGATGCCTGGCGGGCGTCTGCGTCGCCCGAAAGCCGGTGGGCATGCCACCGGGGACAGTGGGTGGAAGGACTTACTCGACTCAAAATCTGGCTGACACGTTCAAA
>JBCNOP010000202.1:0-9569 GCA_039593775.1 Pseudoduganella sp. | reverse complement strand
ACCTGTTCGCGGGCTTGTGCGCTGTCGCGGTCGATACGGACATAGGATGCGAGATCATCCACACGCGCCAGCATTTCCTTACGGATTTTGTAGGCAGTACGCAGGAAAGTCAGCAAGGCAGCGCCGCAAACCAAAATGGCCAGCCAGAGCAGGCCGCCGGGCGCCGTGAGCAATGGCGTGAGGAAAACAGCCAGTACGGCGCACACGCCGCTGATGAAAACTGAATTCCTGAACATTGCCTTCTTCAAATGCAGCGCCATACGCTCTCCCAATAGATGGGGAAAATTATAGCGACGCAGATGGGGTTAAAAATGCACGCATTCTCACCATTCTTCACCATTCATCATGAAAGGTGCTGACTGAACCAATCTCGCGCCAGCCGGGCCACTTCTTCCAGCGCACCAGACTCTTCAAACAGATGGGTCGCCCCGGGAATAATATCGATGCGTTTTTTGCAATTAAGACTATGGAAGGCCGATTCGTTGAGTTCGATGACGCCTTCGTCGCGGCCGCCGACAATGAACAAAGTTGGCGCCGTCACGCGCGCCAGCGCCACCTGCCCGGTCAGGTCGGGCCGGCCGCCACGCGAAACCACGGCCGCCACGCCGCCTTTGCGCTCGGCGGCAAGCTGCAATGCCGCGGCGGCGCCGGTGCTGGCGCCGAACAGGCCTAGGGGCAAGCCGCGCGTTGCCTCGGACGCGGCCAGCCAGTCGGCGGCCAGGCCGAGGCGTTCGGTCAGCAGGCTGATATTGAAACGGGTGCGGTAGATCTCGTCTTCGGCAGGGGTGAGCAAGTCCATCAGCAAGGTACCGATGCCGGCAGTACGCAAGGCCCCAGCCACGAAATTATTGCGAGGACTGAAGCGGCTGCTTCCGCTGCCATGCGCGAACAGCACCACGCCAGTGGCGCCAGTCGGCAGGTCGAGCATGCCTTCCACTTCCCCGGCAGGCGTGGCGATGCTGGCTGTTTCGTGAAGCATGGCGGGCTTACCTCCTGGCCCACTATACCTCCAGCTCCGTAGTCAGTGCGCGCGGATGGCCTTCAGTTCCGCGTTCAGCCAGGCTTTGCTTTCCACGGGCGCGGCCGCGCCGCATTTGACCGTATAGGGCTTACCGCTTGAGCTGCTGGTGCTGGCGCCGAGGTCAATGAACTGTTCGGCGTTCTTGACCAGGTCTTTCTTTTCCAGGTATTCCAGCTTGCGCAGCAGGTGGGTCCTGGCATCGGCGCCGTTATACCAGCTGCCGTTGCGGTTGAACTGGCAACCGGACGATTGCAAGCGGGTCAGCAGTGCATCGACTTCGGCGCGGGCCGCGGCTGGCAGCGGGGCAGCCTGGGCGCTGGCACAAGCCAGGGCGAACACCAGGGTTAAGATCTTGCGCATCATTTCTCCTTCTTGCGCACCTTATAAGGCGCGAGGATATTCCCGCAGCGGATATTGCCTGCAGCAACGCGCGCATTAAAGTCATGCAGCTCTTTTTCAAGGCTGGTGCCCTCGGAGTTCAGGCTCGCAGCACGGGCATTCAATTCATCCTGGCGTGCATTGTAGGCAGCGACTGCGGCACTGTCGGTACGGTTGACCTGTGCCGAGGCCGCCTCGTGCGCGGAGAGTTCGGCGGAAGTGCGCTCCAGCGCAGCTTCATGCTCCTTGAAACGGCGCGCCAGGGCCTGTCGCTGGGGACGTAGTTCGCCTTCCTCCGCCATGCAGGCCTTGTAGGCCGGGGTATTCGGTTGCGGCGGCATCGGCTGGGCCATGGCGCCGGAGGCAAAAGTGGTCGCGGCAGCCGCCGCGGCTAGTATCATATATTTCATCTGTGGGGCAAGGACTTTAAAGGCAACAAACGGTTCAGATTTACAATCCTACAACATCCTCCGGCAAACCCGTGTGCTAATATGCGGCAGCCTTTTTTTGGCGATCCCAAAAGAGAAGATTTATTGGAGAGACTAGTGAGCATTTTTAGGACTAAGAACCTGGACGACATGGTAGCAGCTACCCGTACCCCGGGCGGCCTGCAGAAAGTGCTGGGTCCAATGGACCTGGTGCTGATGGGCATTGGCGCCATTGTCGGTACCGGCATCTTCGTCTTGACCGGCACCGGCGCACTGACCGCTGGCCCGGCCCTGACGATTTCCTTCGTGGTCGCAGCACTGGCCTGCGGTTTCGCCGCCCTGTGCTACGCCGAATTCGCTTCGACCGTTCCGGTTGCCGGCTCCATCTACACCTACAGCTACGCCACCCTGGGCGAGCTGGTGGCATGGATGATCGGCTGGGACCTGATGCTCGAATATGGCCTCGCTACTTCCGCCGTGTCGGTGGCCTGGTCCGGTTACTTCCAATCGCTGATCGCCGGCATCGGCATCCATCTGCCGACAGCGCTGACCGCCGCACCGGGCGCCATCCCTGGCACCGCCACTCTCTTCAACCTGCCGGCCTTCCTGATCATGATCTTGCTGACTGCCATGCTGGGCTGGGGCGTGCGTGAATCGGCCCGCGTCAACAATATCATGGTGATCATCAAGATCGGCGTGGTACTGCTGTTCATCGCCGTCGGCGCCGGCCACGTGCAGCCGGCCAACTGGCAGCCATTCATGCCATTCGGCGCCTCCGGCGTGATGAGCGCCGCTGCCCTGGTGTTCTTCGCCTTCATCGGCTTCGACGCCGTGACTTCCGCCGCGGAAGAAGTGAAGCGCCCTGAGCGCGACCTGCCAATCGGCATCATCGGCTCGCTGGCCGTCTGCACCATCCTGTACGTGATCGTGGCCGGCATCATGACCGGCATCGTCCCTTACAAGCAATTCCTGGGCGTTGACCACCCTGTGTCGCTGGCACTGCAATACGCCGGTGAAAACTGGTTCGCCGGCTGGGTATCGCTGGGCGCCATCCTTGGCATGACCACTGTGATCCTGGTGATGGCTTATGGCCAGACCCGCATCATCTTCGCCATGTCGCGCGACGGCCTGCTGCCTAAGAAACTGTCCCAGGTGCACCCGAAATACCATACCCCGTTCTTCGCAACCTGGATGGTCGGCCTGATCTTCGGCTTCATCGCCGCCCTGGTGCCGCTGAACGTGCTGGCGGAACTGGTCAACATGGGTACCCTGGCTGCCTTCTGCCTGGTGTCGATCGCCGTGATCATCATGCGCAAGAAGCGCCCTGACCTTCACCGCGCTTTCCGCTGCCCTGGCGTGCCGGTGGTTCCAGGCCTGGCTGTTGCCTTCTGCCTGTCCCTGATGTACTTCCTGTCGGCTGTCACCTGGCTGGCCTTCGGCATCTGGCTGGTACTGGGCCTGGTAGTGTATTTCAGCTACTCGCGCCACCGCTCGGAACTGGGCAAAGCAAAGTAAACATCGCACTTTCCCCATGAAAGCCCGCAGCTGCGGGCTTTTTTTATTGTTGCGCGCCTGCCACGAAACATGGCGCAGACGCCGGCAATCTGTAACACTGAGCCCCGTAGTCAGCTTGTTCAACACCAATAACAACGGGAGACAGCATGACGATGAAAAGAATGTGCAGCGCGCTTGCCGCGCTTTCAGCAGCCAGCTTCGCCATCCAGGCAAACGCCCAGGATACCGGCCCTACGGTCACCATCAGCGGCTTCGGCACCGCCGCCCTCACCTCCACCGACACCAACGACGCAGAATTCATCCGGCCCAACCAGGCATCCGGCGTGAAGAAGGATTGGCGCACCGGCGTCGATTCGAATTTCGGCATCCAGGCCACGGTCAAGGTCAACGACATGATCTCCTTCACCGGCCAAGGCTTGGTGCGCAAGGATGCCATCGACCATTACCGTGCCCAGGCTGCGTGGGCCTTTGCCAAGTTCAAGGTCAACGATGAATTCAGTGTGCGCGTCGGGCGCATGGGCGCACCGATCTACATGATTTCGGACTTCCGCAACGTGGGCTACGCCAACACCATGCTGCGCCCGCCGGCTGAAGTCTATCGCCAGGTCACGCTGGATTCCTTTGATGGTGTCGACCTGCTGTACCAGCACAGCTTCGGCGATACCTCGCTCAGCGTGCAACTGGGCACCGGTCGCGCCGACGTCGACCAGCCGGCGCAGAACATCGAGTTTCGCAAGATGCTGCTGCTGCACGTGGTGGCCGAGAATGGCCCATTCACGCTGCGCTTCGGCCGCGCGCAAGCCGACTTCAGCGTGGTCGACAATCCCACCCTGACCGGGCTGGTGACCACGCTGCGCACGGTGGGCCTGGGCTCGGTGGCGGACATGATGCCGCTGAACGACGTCAAAGGCACCTTCACTTCCGTCGGCGGCACCATGGACTGGAAGAACGTTGTGCTGCAGGCCGAATATGCCATGCGCCGCACCGATACCCTGATCGTGCACGATACCAACTCGTGGTACGCAATGGCCGGCTACCGCTTCGGCAAATTCCTGCCCTACTACTACCACGGCAGCATCAAGCAGAAGTCGGCGCGCAGCGTGGCAGGATTGCCGACCAGCGGGCCGCTTGCGCCACTGGGCGCGGGCGTCAACAACCTGGCCAAGGCGGCACTGCAATCGTCCGATGCGGTCGGCGTGCGCTGGGACTTCTACAAGTCGCTGGCACTGAAGGTCCAGGTCGACCATATCAAGCCGAAAGACGGCCCCGGAGCGTTCATCAATTACAAGCCTGGCTTCAATGAGTCAGTCAACGTGTATGCGGTAGCACTCGACTTCGTGTTCTGAGGAGGCAGCCATGGACAAGCGAATCAAGCCGCTGCTTGCCGCAGCGATGATGTGTGCCGCCCTGCCCGCGCTGGCAGCCGAAATTGTGGTGATCGTCAACCCGAAGAACCCGGCCTCGCGCATGTTCAGCGAGCAGGCGGCCCAGTTCTTCCTTGGCAAATCGACCCTGTTCACACCGATCGAACACACCGAAGGCCCCCTGCGCAATGAGTTCAGCCAGAAGGTGCTGGGCAAGGACAGTGCCCAGGTCAAGGCGCAATGGTCCAAGCTGGTGTTCACTGGCAAAGGCACCGCGCCCAAGGAGTACGGTTCCAGCGCCGAAGTCAAGAAAGCCGTCGCCGCCGACGTCCAGGCCATCGGCTATATCGAGAAGTCCGCCGTCGACGACAGCGTCAAAGTCATCCTCACCGTGCAGTAAATCGGCACAATCGCAGAAAAAATGGGGACGTACCCGTTATTGGGGTACGTCCCCATTTTTTTTCATGCGATGATGAGGGCAATGCGCCAACCCGTCCTCACCTACATCATCGCCATGCTCATGCTGAGCACCCTGGGCGTCTACGTCCAGGAGGCGGGCCTCGATCCGGTTACCACCGTGTTCTTCCGCTGCGCCATCGGCGCTGTGGCACTGGCGCTTTACTGCGGCTGGAAAGGCATGTTCAAGCGCGCCAACATGCCGCCGCGCGCCTTCAGGCTGGCGGCCTTCAGCGGCGTGCTGATGGTGGTGAACTGGGTCACTTTCTTCGAAGCGATCCGCCGCATCGGCATCGCCGTCGCCACCATCGTGTTCCATGTGCAGCCCTTCATGGTGCTGCTGCTTGGCGCCCTGATACTGCGCGAACGGCTGGCGGCCAACAAGCTGGCCTGGGTCGTGGCAGGCTTTGGCGGGCTCGCCCTGGCTTGTGGCGTGCGATTCGATGAACCGATGGATGCCAACTACCTGCTCGGCATCGCCAGCACCCTGACCGGCGCCCTGGCCTATGCCGGCGTCACCCTGACCACCAAGTCGATGCGCGGCACGCCGCCACATTTGACGGCGCTGGTGCATTGCATGACCGGCGCACTGCTGCTGGGCGCCTTCAGCACTATCCCTCCGGGTGGCCTGAGCGCTGCGCAATGGGGTTGGCTGGCAACCCTGGGACTGGTGCCGACCGCCATGGCCTACGTGATGATCTACGGCGCCACCCCGCGCATGGAAACGGCAGCCATCGCAGTGCTGACTTTCATCTACCCGGCGGCGGCAGTTGGATGGGACTATGTGGTGTACGGCCACCTGATCAGCGGGTGGCAAGTGGCCGGCTTTGCACTGATCGTGCTGGCCAGCTTGGGAGTCAACCTGGACTGGCGACTTACTGTCGAAAGACTTTACAATCGGTAGTTGCAAATTACGCAAGTCATTGATTTTGCTACGTGGCATGAGTTTTGCTTCGAGGAATCGCTTTTATCACAATAACCAAGAAAGCTTAAATGAAAGTCAAAGCAATCCTCGCTGCCCTGGCAGCAGCAGCCTCCATCCCGGCATCGGCAGCTGTCCTGTACACCAATAACTTCGAATCCAACACCAATGGCTTTAGCGGCGCCGGCTTCCTGACCGGCACCCAAGGCTACGGCGCGCTTGGCTTCGGCCAGCAAATGCTGCGCAACAATGCGCCTGGCAATCCCGCGGCAGCTTCGGTGCTGAACCTGAACTTCGGCGGCGCGGTCGAAAACACCGTCTTGTCACTGTCGTTCGGTGCGATGGATTCCTGGGACGGCAGCAATTGCTGCGGCCCGGACTACTTCAACATCCGTGTGGACGGCGCCCTGAAATTCCAGCAGAACTTCGACGCCTTCAGCGGCGTGGCTGCAGCGAACGCAAACCTGACCACCCTGGCCTACAATTCCCAATTGGGCTTCTCCGGCTGGAACGACCAGGCTTACACCATCAACCTGAACCTGGGCCAACTGGCTGCAGGCGCACACACTATCGAATTCTTCGCTTCCGGCAATGTCTGGCAGGCCGGCGATGACGAGAGCTGGGCCATTGACAACGTCAGCCTGCAAGGCGAGCGTGCCGCACCTCCGGCCGATGTACCTGAACCTGTCAGCGGCGCATTGCTGCTGGGCGGCCTGGGCGCCATGGCGCTGGCACGCCGCCGCCGCGCCTGATCACTTCCTGAGCGCGCCTTAAGCCGGCGCGCCGAACATCGCTTCGGCGCGCTGGAACAGGATCCACGAAGTAGCCACATATTTGTCGCCGCTGCGCGAGACATTCCCTTTGTGCGTATGGGTGAAGCCGGCCGGAGCGATGATCAGCCGGCCCTGGCGCGCCTCCACCTTGCGCTGCTGGTAGTAGAACTCCGTCTCGCCGCCTTCCGCCACATCGTTCAGGTAAAACTGGAACAGCAAGGCGCGATGCAGCGTTTCGCAGCTGGCGTTCTGCGGATAGATTTCGGAATGCCAGTGGTGATAGCCGCCGCTGGCCTGCAGGTATTTCTGCACGTTGATCGGTCCGCCGCGGTACATCGACTGGATCAGCTCCTTGAGGTAAGGCCGGCCGCAGCGGTCGAAATTGTCGATATTAAGCGTGACCGGCTGGCCGGTTTCAGGATCAGCCACGCGCGGCGACAAGGCGCCGGTGAGCAGCATGCGGTACTTGTCCATGTAGGCAGACAGGTGGGTCAGCACGCTCGCCATCATCAGGTTGGACACATCGTTCCATTCCGCGTGCTGGCTAATGGTCAGGTCGTAACTGTCCTTCTTGGCCACGTCCACGCCCTGCCCGGTCTTGCCGCGCACGGCTTTGCCGCTGGCCTCGAAACGCGCCACGATCTGCTGGCACTGCTCGGGCGTCAGGGCGCCGTCGTAGATTTCAATAAAGTCGTCCATGCCGGGCAGCATACGGCAAAACCAACTTCCATTTGTTAAGTTCGAGACAGTAGCTTGCAAAATGTCTCATTCTTAACAAATGTGTATGCCAATTTCAACACGTGGATACAACTAGAGACATTTTGATAGATTTTCGGCATTTTTCTCCCTACACTCAGTCCAGTCGAGTGGAAAACATTTTCACTACGGCAAAAATAATTCGTGCCGAACAACGGCGCACGGGATATACACCTTACACAGAGTGGAGATTTTCATGGTTCAGAAGCAATTCCAGGTTTCCAAAATCGCGCTGGGCGCCAAGCTGCTGGCCGGCGCCATCGCTTTCGGCGCAATGGGCAATGCTTTCGCAGCTGACGATACTGCGCGCTACATCGTGACCTTCCAGGCAGGCAAATCGGGCAACATCAAGCAGCACGTAGCCAAGCTGAAGGGCAAACTGAAGCACGAAGTGTTCGGCGCCGATGCGATGGCTGTCGAGCTGTCCAAGGCCGAACTGGCAAACCTGAAAAAGCACGCTGACGTGATCGACGTCGAAGAAGACGTGAAGCGCTATCCATTCGCCACCACCTCGCCATCGACCGGCACGCCTTACCAACTGGGCCAGCTGGTACCGTGGGGTATCAAGGCCACCCAGGCTGACCAACTGTCCGATGCCAACACTGCCAACCGCAAGGTCTGCATCATCGACTCCGGCTACGACCGCGCACACGAAGACCTGAACGGCAACAACGTGACCGGCGAATACGACTCCGGCACCGGCTGGTGGTACACCGACGAAAACCACCACGGCTCGCACGTGGCAGGCACCATTGCCGCCATCAACAACAGCGGCACCGGCGTGGTCGGCGTGAACCCGAACAAGAACCTGAAGCTGCACATCGTCAAAGTGTTCGGCGCTGACGGCTGGGCTTACTCCTCGACCCTGGCTACCGCGGTCAACAAGTGCGTGGCAGCCAACGCAAACGTGATTTCGATGTCCCTGGGCGGCGGCGGCTCCAGCAGGACCGAACAGCGCGCCTTCGATTCCGCGCAGTCGAAAGGCATCCTGTCGATCGCCGCTGCCGGCAACGATGGCAACACCGTCATCTCCTACCCAGCAGGCTACTCGAGCGTGATGATGGTTGCCGCCGTCGACGAATTCAAGAAGTGGGCGACCTTCTCGCAGTACAACACCAAGGTCGAAATCTCCGGCCCTGGCGTGGCAGTGCTGTCGACCGTGCCGATGGGCGCAGGCTCCGAATCCCACCTGACCGTGGGCTCGACCGTGTACACCCCTGGCGACATGGACGGTTCGCCAAAAGTGACCCGCACTGCTCCGCTGGCTGACTTCGGCCTGGGCGATGCGGTCAACAGCTCCGTGTCCGGCAAGGTCTGCCTGATCCAGCGCGGCACCGTGGACTTCGCGACCAAAGTGTCGAACTGCCAGGCATCGGGCGGCGTCGGCGCAATCGTGTACAACAACGCAGCCGGCAGCTTCGGCGGCACCCTGGGCACCACCGCGACCAGCATCCCATCGGTCACCGCGACCGACGTTGACGGCGCCGCGATGAAGAGCCAGCTGGGCCAGTCCGCAACTGTGGAAGTTAAGCCAACCAACTACGCCTTCTACGACGGCACCTCGATGGCTACCCCGCACGTATCGGCAGTGGCAGCGCTGGTATGGTCCTACTTCCCGACCTGCACCGGCTCGCAGATCCGCTCCTCGCTGACCAAGTCCGCGCTGGACCTGGAAACTGCCGGCAAGGACAACAAGACCGGTTACGGCCTGGTGCAAGCCAAGGCAGCCTACGACCGCATCAAGTCCCTGGGCTGCGGCAACTAAGTTACTGCTTTCTCCAAGCACGAAGGGCGCCTCACGGCGCCCTTTTTTTATTCGGGGTCAGGTCTGTCATTTGGGCACTCAGACCAATTCTTTGATAAATATCAATACGCAAATCTCCGCGATTTTGCGTATTGAGCCAGATCAAATGATTGCGCTAGCTGTCCAAATGACAGACCTGACCCCGAATTTAG
>JBCNOP010000201.1:0-9608 GCA_039593775.1 Pseudoduganella sp. | reverse complement strand
TAATGTACCGGTTTCAGGATTGCCTTGAGGTCCGGGCTGGCTTCGAACAGCGATGGGATCTTGAACAGGCCGAGGTAGACCACGGGAACGCCGGCGGCGGTGGTGTACAGGTAGCCGGAAATCGGCACGGCAAACATCAGGAAGTAGAGGAACCAGTGGCCGGCTTCGGCGGCTTTCTTCTGGCCCTGGGTCATGGAGGCTGGCAGGGCTGGGGGCTGCTGTTTCAGGCGCCACAGCAGGCGGCCGGCGGCCAGGGCGAGCACGGTGATGCCCATCCATTTGTGCCAGGAATAGTATTTAAGCTTGGTCGGGGTCAGGCCGGGGATGTCGGTCATTACCAGGCCGAGAATGAACGCGGCTACGATCAGCAGGGCAATCAGCCAGTGCAGCGCGATGGCGGTTCGTGAGTAGCGTTCCATTGTGACCTTTGGTAGATAGTACGTGTTAGGACTAATATACCAGAGGGTAACGGATCTTGCTTACAGCTTGCTTAAATGCTGAGTTAAAACCGGTAAACCAGTGTCAGACCCAAAGGGTCTGACACTGTCAGCGCGACGGCCGCGGGGGTGGTTCTGGGTCTTTGACGTTCGTCGAGAGTCAAAAGCCCAGAACCAACCCCGCGGCCGTAGAGCAGAAAGGGTCTGACCCTGCGGGTCAGACCCTGGTTTACCGGTTTTAGATGGCCTTGGCCAATGAAGCTGCAATACCGGTATAGTTCGCAGGCGTCATCGCCAGCAAATGATCCTTGGCATCCTGCGGAATCGCCAGACCGCTGATGAACTCACGCAGCGCTTCCTTGGTAATCCCCTTGCCGCGAGTCAGTTCCTTCAACTGCTCATACGGATTCTCAATGCCGTAACGGCGCATCACAGTCTGCACCGGCTCCGCCAGCACTTCCCACGACGCATCCAGGTCCGCTTCCAGGCGGGCAGGATTCACTTCCAGCTTGTTCAGGCCACGCAGGCAGGAGTCATACGCCAGCAGCGCATAGCCCAGGCCCACGCCGATATTGCGCAGCACGGTCGAATCGGTCAGGTCGCGCTGCATGCGGGACACTGGCAGCTTCTCGGACAGGTGCTTCAGCACGGCATTGGCCAGGCCCAGGTTGCCTTCCGAGTTTTCGAAGTCGATCGGGTTGACCTTGTGCGGCATGGTGGAGGAGCCGATTTCGCCGGCTTTCAGCTTCTGCTTGAAGTAGCCCAGCGACACATAAGTCCAGATATCGCGGTTCAGGTCGAGCAGGATGGTGTTGGCGCGCGCAAACGCATCGAACAGTTCCGCCATGTAGTCGTGCGGTTCGATCTGGATGGTGTACGGGTTGAACACCAGGCCCAGGCGCTGCTCGATCACGTTCTTCGAGAACGCTGGCCAGTCGAACGATGGGTAAGCCGACAGGTGGGCGTTATAGTTACCCACGGCGCCGTTCATCTTGCCCAGGATTTCCACTTTGGCGATGCGCTCGATGGCGCGCTGCAGACGGGCGATCACGTTGGCGAATTCCTTGCCCAGGGTGGTCGGGCTGGCGGTCTGGCCGTGGGTACGGGACAGCATCGGCAGCTCGGCGTTGGCGTGGGCGATTTCCTTCAGTTTGGCGACCAGGCCGTTCAGGGCCGGCACCATGACGCCGTCACGGGCGGCTTTCAGCATCATGCCGTGCGAGGTATTGTTGATGTCTTCCGAGGTGCAGGCAAAGTGGATGAACTCCGAGGCGGCCACCAGCTCTGGCACGTCCTTCACTTTTTCCTTCAGCCAGTACTCCACTGCCTTCACGTCATGGTTGGTGACGGCTTCGATTTCCTTAATGCGGGCGGCGTCGGCTTCGGTGAACTCGGCAGCCAGCTTGTCCAGCAGGGCGGTGCCGGCGGCGGAGAAGGGCTTGATTTCGGCGAAACCAGCCAGCGACAGCGCCTGCAGCCACGCGATTTCGACCTTCACGCGGTGGTGCATGAAGCCGGATTCGGACAGGATCGGGCGCAGCTTGTCGGTTTTCGAAGCATAACGGCCGTCCAGCGGGGACAGGGCCGACAGGGTGGAGTAAGGAGTTGTCATGATAATGCTGGGAGGAGGCGGGAAAAAACAGGATTTTACCATTGGCCGGTCGTCGTCCCCCTGCCACTCCGCTGCGCCTGCTATCTGGGGGCGATGCTATACTGTTGTCTAATTCTTCACTTTCAGCATCTATGAAACTAATCGGTTCACTCGCCAGCCCTTATGTACGCAAGGTTCGTGTCGTCCTGGCGGAAAAAAAACTCGACTATCAACTGGAGCTGGAAAACGTCTGGGCGCCAGAGACCACCATCCAGAAACTGAATCCGCTCGGCAAAGTGCCATGCCTGGTCATGGAAGACGGCTATGCGATGCAGGATTCGCGCGTGATCGTCGAGTACCTGGATTCCGTGTCGCCGGTTTCCAAGCTGCTGCCGCCGAACGGCCGCGAGCGCGCCAACGTCAAGTGCTGGGAAGCGCTGGCCGACGGCGTGCTGGATGCTGCGGTGCTGATGCGCCTGGAGCGTCTCCAGCGTCCGCCTGAGCAGCAGAGCGAAGCCTGGATCGCACGCCAGATGCAGAAGGTTGAACTGGGCCTGGCTTCGATGTCCGAGCGCCTCGATGATGACGTATGGTGCGCCGGCAACCATTATTCGCTGGCCGACGTTGCCGTGGGCTGCTGCCTGGGCTGGCTCAGCTTCCGCTTCCCGGATATCGACTGGCGCAGCAAGCACCCGAACCTGGGCCGCCTGTTCGACAAGCTGTCCGAACGCCAGTCCTTCAAAGACACCGTACCGCAGGCTTAAACGCCGCCCCGCATGGCAGCCAAGCCACCGTCCCAGGAACGCCTGCAGATGGCGGACATCGCCCGCCTGGCGGGCGTGTCCACCTCCACTGTTTCGCGCGCGCTGGCCGGCAGTAAGCTGGTTAACGAGGAAACGCGCACCCGCATCATGGAGCTGGCGCGTTCGCTCAAGTACACCATCAACGTCGGCGCGCAGAACCTGCGCTTGAAGCAGAACCGTTCGGTGGCGGTCGTGGTGCCGTCCGATGCCAAGGTGCACCAGAGCCTGTCCGATCCCTTCTTCCTGTCGATGATCGGCTCCCTGGCCGATGCGCTGACGGAGCAGGGCTTCGACATGCTGCTGTCGCGTGTCGACGCCGAGCAGCTCGATACGGCCGCCACGCCCTTCGATACGGGCCGCGTCATCGGCATCATCCTGATCGGCCAGTGGGGCCATCACGACCAGTTGAATGAAATGGCGGCGCGCCATGTGCCGCTGGTGGTATGGGGCGCGCAGATGCCGCAGCAGCTGTATTGCACCGTCGGCGGCGATAACGTGAGCGGCGGCCGGCTGGCTGCCGAGCATTTGCTGGCCGAGGGCCGGCGCCGCATCGCCTTTTTCGGCGATACGCGACTGCCGGAAGTCGAGCAGCGTTACCGGGGCTATTGCGCGGCCTTGCAGGCTGCCGGCATCCCGCTCGATCCCGAACTGTGCGTGGCCGCTTCTTTCCTGCCGGAGGGCGGACGCGAGGCGGTGGCCGAACTGGCTCAGCGCGGCGTTCAGTATGACGCGGTGTTCGCGTGCTCCGACTTGCTGGGCATGATGACCATCAATGCCTTGCGTGAGCAGGGCCGCTCGGTGCCAGGCGATGTGGCGGTCGTCGGCTATGACGATATCGAACTATCTTCCTATTTCCATCCCCCCCTGACCACGGTGCGCCAACCCGTGCAGGAAGCGGGGCGCGCCATGGTGGCGGCCCTGCTGGCGCAGACCGAGGGCCTGTCGGCCCGCTCCATCGAACTTCCCACCTCCCTGATTCAGCGCGCTAGTTCGCGTTAATTGCAACCGTTTGCAATTGCCACAACGCCCAAGCACGAGCGTTTTGCAAATATTCTTTGCAATCGATTGCAATTTGCAAAAAGGTGATGAATAATGAGGCATCTGCAGATGACAGACGCGGCCGGACCGGCCGATTAATAAGCCCCAAACGGAGGAGACAATGGTTTTACGTACAGCCCAGCGCGGCTGCATGGCTGCCGCCATCGCTGCTGCATTCGCCCAGCCCGCATTCGCCCAGGAAGTAACTCAAGCCGACGCACAAGCCGCTGCACCAGCGGATAGCCAGGCGCCTGCTGCCGCCCCAGCCCCGGCCGATGGCTTGAAGCTCGAGCGCGTGGTCGTTACCGGCACCGCCAGCCGCAGTTCCAAGATGCGTTCCAGCGTCTCGGTCAGCACCATGGAATCGGAAGCCATTTCGCTGTCCGCCCCAACCAGTGCCGCCGACGTGCTGCGCTCCGTGCCGGGCGTGCGTGCCGAATCCTCGGGCGGCGAAGGCAATGCCAACATCACCGTGCGTGGGGTACCGATTTCCGCCGGCGGTGCGCGCTATGTGCAGATGCAGGAAGACGGCCTGCCCGTGCTGCAATCGGGCGACTTCAATTTCATCACGCCGGACAGCTACGTGAAGATCGACGGTTCGCTCGACCACCTGGAAGTGGTGCGCGGCGGTTCCGCTTCCACCCTGGCCACCAATTCGCCCGGCGGCATCATCAACTTCATCAGCAAGACAGGCGAACAGCAGGGCGGCAATATTGGCATCCAGCGTGGCCTGGGCTACGACGAGACCCGCTACGATTTCGACTACGGCGGCCGCCTGGCTGATAAGACCCGCTTCTTCATCGGCGGCCATTACCGTACCGGTGAAGGCCAACGCAACACCGGCATGAATACGCAGGAAGGCGGTCAAATCCGCGGCAACATCACCCAGGAATTGTCGAATGGCTGGATCAGGCTGTCCTTCAAGCACCTGGATGACAAGGCGCCGACTGCACTGCCGGTGCCGGTACGCGTGACCAACGGCCATATCAGCGAGATCCCTGGCATCGACCCACGCGACACCACCTTCTACTCGCCTTACTGGACACGCGATATCTCGCTGACCAAGGAAAACGGCAAGGCCTCGAGCAACGTCAATGACGGCCTGCACGTGAAGAGCGACAGCTTCGGCATCGCGGCTTCCTTCGATCTTGGCAACGGCATCACTTTGCGGGACAGTTTCCGCAAGTCGAACAACAGCGGCCGTTTCCTCGGCGTTTTCCCAGCCAATAACGGCGTGGCCGGCAATTACGTGATCGCCACCGGCCCGGACAAAGGCAAGGCCTACAACGGCATGGCTTTCTCCGCCGTGGTGTTCAACACCTCGATCGACAACGCGGACAATACGCTGAACGACCTGAAGCTGGCCAAGACCTTTGCCATCAACGGCGGCAAGCTGACCACCACCGGCGGCCTGTACACCTCCCTGCAGAAACTGGGCCTGACCTGGAACTTCAACGAATACCTGATGCAGCTCACCGGCGACAAGCCGGCCTTGCTGCAGACCGCCTCGAGCACGCCCGGCTATGTGGGCCCGGCCTGGGGCGGCTGCTGCATGCGCGCGGTGGACATGGAATACAAGCTGCTCTCTCCATACCTGAACGTGGGCTGGGAAAAAGGCCCGCTGAATTTTGACGCCAGCGTGCGCCAGGACCGCCAGCGCGCCAACGGCACGGCCAATATCGCGGCCAACGGCCTGGTCTACGAACCGGCCAATGAGCAACTGGTCGACTACAAGATCCACCACACCTCGTATTCGGTAGGTGGCAATTACCAGCTCAATCGCGACCTCGCGCTGTTTGCCCGCGTCAGCGATGGCGTGGCCTTCAATGCGGACCGCATCCTGTTCGGCACCCCGCTCGATGGCAGCGCGCCGATCAATATCAATACCGTGCGCCAGGTGGAAGGCGGCGTGAAATGGCGTTCCGGCAGCACCAGCGCTTTCCTGACCCTGTTCCGCGCCAAGACCGACGAATCGAACTTCGAAGCTACGACACAGATCAGCACTGCCAACCGCTACGACGCCAAGGGGGCCGAACTGGAGGCGGCATGGAACCTGGGCGACTTCCGCATCAACGGTGGCCTGACCTGGACCGATGCCGAGATCGTGGGTGCGGCCGCAGGCCAGGAATCCACCATCGGCCATACGCCGCGCCGCCAGGCCCGCATCACCTACCAGATCGCGCCAAGCTACAGCGCTGGTCCGCTGACTGTGGGCGGCAGTGTGGTTGGCACCGGCCGCTCGTGGGCGGACGATGCCAACACCATTCACATGCCTGCCTTCCATACGGTGAACCTGTTTGGGCGCTACCAGTTCACTTCGCAACTGAGCCTGTCGCTGAGCGTCAATAACCTGTTCAACAAGATCGGCTACACCGAGGTTGAGGGCGACGGCCATGCCGCGCGTTCGATCGGTGGGCGCGCTGTGAAGATGGGCCTGAACTACTCCTTCTGACCTGGAAACTGCAATGCCGATGTCTTCATCCGTCCTTCACTTGCTCAACGCCGTGCCGGAGGCGCGCCGCGCGGAAGCGGCACGACGCTATGCGAAGCACGGCCCCGTGCTGCATAGCTGCCTGCAAAGCCTGTACGGTTGCACACCGGGGTTCGAGCAGTGGTATGGCAACTTGTTGTCCGCCATCGGCGAATTGCATGGGGCGCGCAGCCCGGCGCTGGCGGCGCTGGATACGGCGCGCGCTGCGCAGCCGGACTGGTTCCTCGGCCAGCAGATGCTGGGTTACTGCAGCTACGTCGATCGCCTCGGTGGTGACTTGCGCGGGGTGGCGGCCCGCATACCTCACCTGCAGCAACTGGGCGTACGCTACCTGCACTTGCTGCCTTTCCTCAAGATGCGGGAAGGGGAGAATGATGGCGGCTTTGCGGTTGCCAGCTTCGAGGAGGTCGAGCCGCGCTTCGGCAGCAATGCCGACCTGGAGGCGCTCACTGGCGACTTGCGCAGCGCGGGTATCAGCCTGTGCTCGGACTTCATCCTGAACCATGTGGCGGACGATCATGCCTGGGCACGTGGTGCGCGTGAAGGCGATGAGCGCTTTCGCGGCTTCTTCCATGTGTTTCCGGATCGGGCCGCGCCTGACGCCTATGAGCGCACGCTGGGGCAGGTATTTCCGCAGGCAGCGCCTGGCAACTTCACCTTTGTGCCGGTGCTGGATGGCTGGGCATGGACGACGTTCTATCCCTACCAGTGGGATTTGAACTGGTCGAATCCGGAAGTTTTCTCCGCCATGGCTGCTACCTTGCTGCGCCTGGCCAACCGGGGCATTGAAGTGTTCCGCCTCGATTCCACGGCGTTCCTGTGGAAGCGGGAAGGCACCAATTGCATGAACCAGCCGGAGGCCCACCTGATCCTGCAAGCCTTGCGTGCGTTGGTTTCCATCGCCGCACCGGGTGTGCTGTTGAAGGCGGAAGCCATCGTGCCGATGCGCGAGCTGCCGGCTTACTTCGGGCAGGCTACGCAGCCGGAGTGCCATATCGCTTACCACAGCAGCCTGATGGCAGCTGCCTGGGGCTCGCTGGCGGAGCAGGATGCTTCGCTGGTGCGCAGCGTGGTGGCCGGCACGCCGCCGCTGCCGCCGCACGCAAGCTGGCTCAGTTATGTGCGCTGCCATGACGACATCGGCTGGAATGTGCTGCGCGCAGAGGCAGCCGAAGGCGCGGATGGCGCGCGCGATCCCCAGGCCCGCCTCGCCGCAATTTCACGCTTCTTCGCCGGCGCAGAGGGCAGCTATGCACGCGGCGAAGCATTCCAAAGCAGCGATCCGCACGCCGCGCACGGCAGCAACGGCATGGCGGCCAGCCTGGTTGGCATCGAAGGTTCGGCCGGCGCGGATGCGGAAGCGCTGGCCTTATGCCGCCTGTTGCTGCTGCACGGCCTCGCGCTTAGCTTTGGCGCGCTGCCGGTGCTGTACATGGGCGATGAACTGGGGCAGGCGAACGATTACAGCTTCCGCCAGCGCCCCGACCGCGCGATGGACAGCCGTTGGCTGCAGCGCCCCATGCTAAACGAACAGCGCTTCGCCGAGCGCCACGACACAAGCACCCAAGCGGGCCGCGTCTACGCTGCCTTGCGACGGCTGGTCGCGACCCGCCAACGCTTGCCGGCATTGGCGGCAGGCGAACCGCGCTCGCTGCTGCCATCGGCACCGGAAGTGCTGGCGCTGCAGCGAGGCCCAGCCTTCCTCGCGCTATACAACTTCTCGGGCAAGCCGCAGCAGTTCATGCTGCAAGGCCAATGGAGCGATGCCATCGAGGGCTGCACGCGGTCTGGGGAAATCACATTGGCGCCATGGGCCATGCACTGGCTCGAGCGCGATAACTGACAAATGGAGACAGCCATGTGTGTGGCAATGTTCGGCGAAGCCCTCGTCGATGATTTCGGCAGCGAGCAGGTAGTCGGCGGCGCACCCTTCAACGCGGCGCGCAACCTGGCTGCGCTCGGTACCCCGGCGCTGATGATCACCCGCATCGGCCAGGACGCCAACGGCGCAGCAGTACGTGCGGAATTCGAGCGCTACGGCATGCCGCAGTGGGGCCTGCAAACCGACCCTAAATGGCCCACCGGCCGCGTGGTGGTGGAGCGCGGCCTGCAGGGCCACGCCTTCCACATCCTGCCCGGCCAGGCCTACGACCATATCGAGGCGGAATCCGCACGTGCCGCCTTCGTACCGGCCAAGCCTCAAGTGCTGTACTTCGGCACCCTGGCCCAGCGCCACCTGACCTCGCGTACCGCCTTGATCGAACTGCTGGAAGCCAGCCAGGCCACGCGTTATCTCGACTTGAACCTGCGCGAAGGCCAGTACACCGAACGCAGTGTCTATGAATCACTGCGCTATGCTGACATCCTGAAGGTGAATGAGGACGAACTGGCGGCGCTGCTGACCTGGTATGCGCCGAACGGCCCGCAACTGGTACGCGCCCATGACCCAGAACTCCCCCCAGCCTGCTCCTTGCTGATCGAAAAATTCAACCTGCAGGCCATGGTTGTCACCCTCGGGCCACGCGGTGCGATGTATATTGATGCAGACGGCCGCGTCATCCGCGAGCATGGCAACGAAGAGCCGTACAAGCTGGTCGACACGGTAGGCGCCGGCGACGCCTTCTCCGCCGTCTTCCTGCACGGCCATGTACAGGGCTGGGACCTGCCTTTGACCATGGCGCGCGCCAATGCCTTCGCCGGCGCCGTGTGCAGCCTGTCCGGTGCGGTACCGCAAGACCTGGCGTTTTACGAACCCTGGACCCAGCGCTGGCAAGCCACAGCAGAAGGAGCCACGCGATGATGCAGCACAAACCGCATCTGTCGTTTCGGCAGATCGTCAACATGAACATCGGCTTCTTCGGCATCCAGTTCAGCTTCGGGCTGCAGCAGAGCAGCATGAGCCCGATCTACAAATACCTGGGCGCCGATGAAGCCAGCCTGCCTTACCTGTGGCTGGCGGGCCCCGTCACCGGCCTGCTGGTGCAGCCCATCATCGGCGCAATGAGCGACCGCACCGTTTCGCGCTGGGGACGCCGCACGCCTTACTTCCTGATCGGCGCCCTGATTTGCAGCCTTGGCTTGCTGGCCATGCCCTTCAGCCCTGCCCTGTGGATGGCTGCCGGCCTGCTGTGGATCCTCGACGCCGCCAACAACGTGACGATGGAGCCTTACCGCGCCTTCGTCAGCGACCGCCTGGCCGTGCGCCAGCATTCGCTGGGCTTCCTGACCCAGAGCGCGTTCACCGGCCT
>JBCNOP010000200.1:0-9681 GCA_039593775.1 Pseudoduganella sp. | reverse complement strand
GAGTTGCCGCCCAGTTCAAAGAAGCTGGCCTTCACGCTGGCCTGCTCCAGGCCCAGCACGCGACACCAGATGGCAGCCAGCGCATGCTCGGTGGCAGTCGCCGGCGCGGCCAGCACGGCCGGCGCGGCGGCCGGCACCGGCAAGGCGCGGCGGTCGACCTTACCGTTCGGCAGCAGCGGCAAGGCATCCAGGCGCACATAAGCCGATGGCAGCATGAAGTCGGCCAGGTGCTGCGACGCGTGGCGGCGCAACGCTTGCTCCAGCGATTCCCAGCCTGCTTCAACTGCCACGACATAGGCCACCAGGCGGCCGGCGGCAAGCTGCACCAGCGCCTCGCCGACAGCGCCATGGCCGGACAGGCAGGACGCGATTTCACCCAGTTCAATGCGGAAGCCGCGCAGCTTGACCTGGTCGTCGCAGCGGCCGGCAAACACCAGTTGCCCGGCCGCGTTCCAGCGCACCAGGTCACCGGTGCGGTAGCTGCGCTGGCCGGCAGCGCCGAAGCGCTCGGCGCTGAGCTGCGGCTGGTTCAGGTAGCCGCGCGCCACGCTGCTGCCTTCGATATGCAGTTCCCCGGCCACGCCGCGCGGCAGCAACTGCCCGCGCGCGTCGCGTACGGTAAAGCGGCGTCCCGGCAGCGGCGCGCCAAGCGGAATCGCGCCGGCATCGCAATCAGGCGCCACTTCATACAGGCTGGCGGTGATCGTGGTTTCGGTCGGGCCGTAGGCATTGAACAGGCGGATGCGGCTATGCAGGCCAAGCTGCTGCCAGTGGCGCAGCAGGACCGGAGGGAAGGCTTCGCCGCCGGCCAGCACCAGGCGCAGGCTGCTGCGCTGCCAGTAGCCGGCGTCTGCAACCGGGTCAGCCAGCATCTCGCACAGGTAGGCAGGCGGCAGGTCGGCTGCCGTGATGCCCTGCCCTGCACACTGCGCCAGCAGCTGCGCCGGCAGCGGCAGCGCTTCGCTGCGCAGGTACACGCAGGCGCCGGCCAGCCAGGCGCACAGCGGCAGTTCCAGCGCGGCATCGACGCCCAGGCCGGAGAACATCAGCACGCGGTCGTCGGCGCGCAAGCCATAGCGGGCTTGCACCGCCTGCACGTGGGCTGCCACGCTGCCATGCTCCACCATCACTCCTTTCGGCAAGCCGGTGGAGCCGGAGGTATAGATCACGTACGCCAGATGGCTGGCACTGAGGCCCGCCACGTCCGGATTGCCCGCCGGCTGCCCGGCCAGCACGCTTGCATCGTCCAGGCACAGCACAGCCGCCTGTCCCAGCCGCCCGCCCAGCCGCTGCTGCGACAGCACCACGCGCACGGCGCTGTCCTGCAGCATGTGCGCCAGGCGCGCTTCGGGGTAGGAGGGATCGAGCGGCACGAAGGCGCCGCCGGCTTTCAGGATGCCCAGCATCGCGGCCACCATCTCGGGCGAACGCTCCATGCACAGTCCTGCCAGGTCGCCGGGCTGCAAGCCATCGGCCAGCAGGCGATGCGCAATGCGGTTGGCCTGGGCATTGAGCGTGGCGTAATCCATGACGTGGCCGTCCCATGCCAGGGCCGGCGCTTGCGGCGTGGCTGCCGCCTGGGCCTCGAACAGCTGGTGCAGGCAGCCTGCTTCGGCGGCACGGCCGCCATCGCCCCAGGACTGGAGCTGCAGCAGTTCCGCAGACGGCAGCAGGGACAGGTCGCCAACCGGCGCCTGCGGCGCCGCGGCAATTGCCGCCAGCAGCACGCCGAAGCTATTGGCCAGCCGTGCCACGGTTGCCGGTCCGAACAGGCTGGTGGCGTACTGCCAGTTCAGCAGCAGTGCGCCGCCGTCCACCTCGCCGGCCGACAGCTCCAGGTCGAACTTGGCGACCACGTGCTGGGCGCCGATGCTGGACACCTGCAGGCCAGGCAGCTGCAGCTTGCCGGGCGCGGCATCCTGCATCGAGAACATCAGCTGGAACAGCGGCGCATGCGCCAGGCTGCGCTCGGGATTGAGCGCATCGACCAGCTTCTCGAACGGCAGGTCCTGGTGGGCATAAGCGTCCAGCAGGCCAGCCTTGCCCTGCGCCAGCAGGGCGGCAAACGACAGTTCGGGATCGATCTCGCTGCGCAGCACGAGGGTGTTGACGAACAGGCCGACCATGCCTTCCAGCTCCTTGCGCTGGCGGCCCGCGATCGGGCTGCCGACCACGATGTCGCGCTCATTGCTCCAGCGCGACAGCAGCACGGCAAAAGCGGTCTGCAATACCATGAACAGGGTGGCATCATGGCCAGCGGCCAGCGCCTTCAACTGCTTCAGCAGGCCGGCGCCTACCGTGTGCTGGTACAGCGCGCCTTCGAAAGCCTGCTGCGCCGGGCGTGCCTTGTCAAGGGGCAGGCTATGCACTTGCGGCAGGCCGGCCAGGCGTTCGCGCCAATAGCCAAGCTGGCGCTCCAGCGCGGCCCCGTCGACCTGCGCCCGCTGCCATGCGGCGAAGTCGGCGTACTGCACCGGCAGTTCCGGCAGGACCGCAGCGCGGCCTGAAACCTGCGCCGCATACAGTTCCGCGAATTCGCGTACCACAATGCCCATCGACCAGCCGTCGGTGGCGATATGGTGCAGCGTCACCAGCAGCACGTGGCGCTGCGGGGCCAGGGACAGCACGCTGGCGCGCAGCACCGGGCCGTGCTCCAGGTCGAAGGGGTGGGCCGCTTCGGCGGCGGCCAGGCGGCGCACTTCGGCGTCCTGCTGCGCGCCGTCCAGGCCGCCCAGGTCGATCCACTCCAATCCCGCAGCGGCCGCATCCTGTACACGCTGGACCGGTTCGCCGTCGGCGCTGGCGTAGGTGGTGCGCAGGATGGCGTGGCGTTCCACCAGCCTGGCCAGCGCCTGTTCCAGCGCCGTGCGATCGAGTTCGCCGTCCAGTGCCAGCGCGGCCGGCACGTTGTACTGGCTGCCGCCCTCCATGCGGTCGATGAACCACAGGCGCTGCTGACCGAACGACAGTGGGCAGCCGGCCGCCGGATCGGCGCGGCGTGGCAGCGGCGCCGCATCGCCTGCCTGCAGCAGTTGCAGCAGCTCGGCCTTGCGTTGCACCAGCTGGCCGCGCAGCTGCGCGTCCATTGCGCCAGCCGGCGCCTTGAAGCCAAGCTGGCCGCCTTCCACGTGGAAGCGGATGCCGCGCCGGGTGGCTTCGGCAATCAGAGCTCCAACAGTCATAACACGCCCCCTTCCATTTCGATTTCGTTGTTGTCGTTTGCGGCCTGGGCGGCGCGCAGGGCATCCACCAGTTGCGCCATGGCGGCGATGGTCGGTACCCCGAACAGCGACTTGACCGGCAGCTCGATGTCAAAGGCGCTGCGCAGCTCATAGCTCAGCCGCGAAAGCTGCAGCGAGTTGCCGCCCAGGGCAAAGTAGTTGTCTTCCACCCCCACCTGCTCAAGGCCGAGCAGCTGTTGCCAAGCCTGTTGCAGCGCCGATTCGGTGTCGTTGCGCGGCGCCAGGTAGGCGCTGCCTTCCAATTGCGGCTGCGGCAGTGCGCGCCGTTCCAGCTTTCCGTTCGGGCTGAGCGGGAACTGCTCGAGCAGGATGAAGTGGGCCGGAACCATGTAGGCCGGCAGCACCCGTGCCAAGGCATCGCGCCAGCGCGGCACGAAGTCCTGCGCCGTGGCCACCGCGCAGCGCGGCACCACATAGGCCACCAGCGCCTTGTCGCGGCCCGCGTCGCAAAGCAGGACCACGGCATCGCTGACCTGCTCCAGCTCGCGCAGGCGCGCTGCAATTTCGCCCGGCTCGATGCGCAGGCCGCGCAGCTTGACTTGCTCGTCGACCCGGCCCAGGAATTCCACGCGGCCGTCGTCCAGGTAGCGCACCAGGTCGCCGCTGCGGTACAGGCGCTTGCCGGCCAGCGGGCCGCCTGCGGGAGTAATGAAGCGTTCAGCGGTCAGCTCTTCCCGGTTCAGGTAGCCGCGCGCCAGGCCGGCGCCCGCGATATACAGCTCGCCCGGCACCATTGCCGGTACCGGCCGCATGGCCGCATCCAGCACATGGAACTCGACGTTGGCGATCGGGCGGCCGATGGTCACCTGGCAGTCCGGCGTCAGCGCCGCGGCGCTGCTGGCGATGGTCGCTTCGGTCGGACCATACACATTGAAGAAGCGGCATTGCGCCGACCAGTACTCGACCAGCGCCTTGGGGCAGGCGTCGCCGCCGACGATCACGGTGCGCAGGGTCGGCACCGGAGCACGGCGCTGCGCCTCCAGGATGGCAGTCGGGAAGGCGGCGTGGGTCACGCCCAGCTGCTGCATGGCCTCCACCAGGTCTGCTTCCGGCGTCACCAGGCACGTGGTGGCGCCAGAACACAGGCCCTTGAACAGGTGGGCGGTGCCGGCATCAAAGCTCATCGAAGCGCAATGCAGCACGCGCGATCGCGGGCCGACTTCGAACAGGCCGATATCGTGTTCGATCAGGTTCACCAGGCCGCGGTGTTCCACCATCACGCCTTTCGGCAGGCCGGTCGAACCGGAGGTGTAGATCACATAGGCCAGATGCTCCGGCCGCAGGCCGAGGGCGGCCGGCGCCAGGTTGCCGGCTGGCGCGGCATCGGCCAGCAGTGCGTCGATGTCCAGCGCCATGCTGCGCACCTGCGGCGGCAGGCCGGCACTGAAGGCGGCCGACATGCTCAGCACCAGGCCGGCGCCGCTGTCCTGCAGGATGTGGCGCAAGCGTTCCGGCGGATACAGCGGGTCGAGCGGCAGGTAGGCGCCTCCAGCCTTCAGGATGGCGAGGATGCCGACCACCATTTCCAGCGAACGCTCGACGCAGATGCCGACCAGGGTATCGGGCTTGACGCCCTGTGCCACCAGGCGCTGGGCGACCACGTTGGCGCAGTGATTCAGTTCACCGTAACTGAGGCTGCGGCCCTGCCACTCAAGCGCCGCCTGCCCAGGCGCACGCGCAGCCTGTGCTTCAAACAGCTGGTGCAGGCACAGCTCCCGGCCAAAGCTGCGCGCCGGCCCTTGCCACTGCTGCAACTGGCGAAGCTCTTCACCGCCCAGCAGCTCGACTTCAGCCAGGCGCCCTGCCCCGGCCAACTGGGCCAACACCAGCTCCAGGTGCTGCAGCAGGCGGATCATGGTGGCATCGGCAAAGCGTTCACGCACGTAGCGGCACTTGATGTTGAGCGTGTCGCGCAGGCTGACGCTCAGCGCCAGCGGGTATCCAGCAGCCTCGAACGATTCGTAGGCGGCGATGCGCAGCGCGTCGTGGCGTGCCGCGGCATCGCCCTCCTGGGCTGCGTCCAGCGGATAATTTTCGAATACCAGCATGCTGTCGAAGAATGACCCGCCCGGCGCCAGGCGGCTGCAGGCGCGGATCGTGGTCAGCGGCAGGTAGCCAAGGGCGGTGCTGCGCTGGAATGCACCGTGCAGGCCTGCCAGCAGGCTGCCGATGCCGTCGTCCCCGTCGAAGGAGACGCGTACCGGTATCGTATTGATGAACAGCCCTACCATGCTTTCGACGTCCGCCACTTCGGCCGGGCGTCCGGAAATCGTGGTGCCGAACAGCACGTGCTGTTCGCCGCTGTAGCGGTGCAGCAAGTATCCCCAGGCCAGCTGCAGCAGGGTATTGACGGTCGTGTGGTGGCGACGGGCGCATGCTTCCAGGCGCGCGGTCTGCTCGCGGTCCAGGTGCAGGCGCTGCTCGCCCTGCCCCGCCTCCTGCTGCTGGCTCAGGCCAAACGGCAGCGGGGTTGGGGCCTCTACGGCAGCCAGGTAATCGCGCCAGTACTGCTGCGCGGCCTCCTGGTCCTGCGCCGACAGCCAACCGATATAGCGCTCGTACGGGGCCGGCGGCGCCAGGGCCGGCGCCCGGCCGGCTGCGATGGCGCGGTAGGCATCCATCACGTCGCGGTAGACCAGCGGCGTGCACCAGCCGTCCAGCAGCATGTGATGGTGGCTCCACAGCAGCTGGTAGCGATCCTCGCCCAGGCGGTACAGGGCGATGCGCTGCAGCGGTGCGCGCGCAGTATCGAAGCCGCGCGCGCGATCCTCCGCGCAAGCCTTTGCGAAGCGCGCGCGCTGCGCTGCTTCATCCAGGCCGCGCCAGTCTTCTTCCACCCACGGCAGCTCGGCCGACGGCTGCACCAGCTGGTGCAGGCGGTCGCCCTGGCCGACAAAGGCGGTGCGGAAAATATCGTAGCGGGCGGTGATTTCCTGCCAGGCCGAGCGGAAAGCCGCCGCATCCAGCCGGCCTTCCAGTTGCGGGCAGCATTGCGACACATAGGAACCGGCATCGAGCTCGCTGTGGAACTGCATACCCTGCTGCATTGGCGTGGCCGGGTACAGCTTCGCAATTGCATACTCGCGCTGCCAGCCATCGAGTTCGGTGCGGCTGACCTTCGCAAGCGGGAAGTCGCCTGGCGTGAACTGGCCGGCCGGAGCGTGGGCGCAGTGCTGCACTACGTCGCGCAGGCCCGCTTCGATCTGCCGCGCCAGGGCTGCCATCGCGCCGGCGTCGAACTGCTCGCTGCTGTAGTCCAGCGTGAAGCCCAGCACGCCGCCTGCTACCTTGCCGTTCAGGCCGAGCAGGCAATGGCGGGCCCGCGCCGGGTCGATGGCAGCGCCGCTGCCATCCTGCGCCGCGCGGAACAGGCTGTCCTCGCCCAGGCTCTGGTCGAACTGGCCCAGGTAGTTGAACACCAGTTGCGCCGGATGCGCCGCTTCGGCCTGCGCCAGGCGGGCATCGCCTGCCACGTGGCGCAGCACGCTATAGCCGAAGCCCTGCTGCGGCACCGCGCGGTACTGCTCCTTCACCTGCATGATCACTTCGCCCACGTCGCTGCTGCCGCAGCGCAGCGCGAGCGGGTAGGTGCTGGTGAACCAGCCCACGGTCTGGCTGGTGTCGATCTGTTCGTCCAGCTCGGCGCGGCCATGCCCTTCCAGCAGCAGGCGCACGCCGTCGGCGCCGCTCCAGCGCTGCATGCCGAGGTAGACGCCGGCCAGCAGCAGTTCGTTGATATGGGTGCGGTAGCGCTGGCTGCAATGGCGCAGCAGCGCATCGGTTTCCTGTGCGTTCAGCGCCAGGCTGGCGGTGCGGGTGGTCGACTGGGCCGGCGGGAGGTCCACCGCACGCTGCGGCAGTACCGCCACCGGCTGTTCGAGTTGCGCCAGCCAGAACGGCAGCTCGGCCGCCAGGCGCGGCGATTGCGCGTACTGCTCCACTGCCGCGCCCCACTGCTGCAGCGAGGCGCTCTTTGGCGCAAGCTGGATTGGCTTGCGCGCCGCGAGCTGGCGGTATGCCTGCTCCAGGTCGGCCAGCAGGATGCGCCACGACACGCCGTCCACCACCAGATGGTGCGCCACCAGGAACAGGCGCGGGGCGCTGCCGGCAAACAGCACGGCGCGCAGCAGCGGTCCCTGGCAAGGATCGCTGGCGCGCTGCCAGAAGCCGCAACGCTCGGCGACGAAGGCGCTGTGCGCGGCAGGGTCGGCTGGCAACGCTTCCTGGCACACTGCCGCTTTCAGGCGCATGGCGTCAAGCGGCATATGCCGGGCACTCCACGATCCATCCTCCGCACGCTGCCACTGCAGGCGCAGCGCGTCGTGGCGGCGGTAGACCGCTTCCACCATCTTGCGCAGCAACGATTCGTCCAGGCCCGCCGGCGGCAGCAGCAGGACCGACTGGTTGAAATGTCCCAGCACTCCGTGCGAGAGTTCGACGAAGTGGCGCTGGATCGGCAACATGGCCAGTTCGCCCTGCACGTCTTCCTGCGGCGACTGTACGGTGGCCGCAACGGCTTGCGCTGCCAGCTCCGCCACGGTCTGGTGCGCGAACAGCTGGCGGGTCGTGATACCGATGCCGGCCTGGTTGGCGCGCGCCACCACCTGGATCGACAGGATGGAATCGCCGCCCAGGGCAAAGAAGTTGTCGTGGATGCCGACCCGCTCCACCTTCAGCAGCTGGGCCCAGATCGCACACAGTGCGCTTTCGGCGTCGTTGCGCGGCGCTGCAAATTCGGCAGCAGCGCCGCCCAGCGCTATCGCTGGAAGCGCTTTACGATCGACTTTCCCGTTGACGGTGAGCGGCAGGCGCTCCAGCACGGCAAACCCGGCCGGCACCATATAGTCGGGCAGCGCCTGCTGCAACTGGGCGCGCACACTGTCGGCCAGGCCGTCGGACCCGGCGCCTTGCTGCGGGACCAGGTAGGCCAGCAGGCGTCCGTTGGTGCTGTCGTCGTCCACCAGCACCAGCGCTTCGCGCACGCCGGGGTGACGCAGCAGCTGGGTACGGATTTCGCCCAGTTCGATACGGTAGCCGCGCAGCTTGACCTGTTCATCGGTGCGGCCGATGAATGCCAGCTCGCCGTTGCCGGTGCGGCGTACCAGGTCACCGGTGCGGTACATCCGGCCAGTGCCGGCAAAGGTGTCGTCCAGGAAGCGCTGCGCCGTCATCGCCGGCGCATTCAGGTAGCCCCGCGCCAGGGCCGAGCCGCCGATATACAGTTCTCCCGGCACACCGTCCGGCAAAGGCTGGCCGGCAGCGTCCAGCACGTAGTAGCGCACGTGGCCGAACGGATGGCCTATGTTGCCGTGTTCCTCAGGCGATTGCAGCAGGCGTGCGCCGCTGGCGATCACCGCTTCGGTCGGTCCGTAGGCATTGAAGCAGCGGCGTCCCGGCATCCATTGCGACAGCACGGCCGCGTTGCTGGCACTGCCGCCCACGATCACAGTGCGCAGGCTGGGGAAGGCCGCAGCATCGAGCTGCGCCAGCACCGGCGCCGGCACCTGCAAATGGCTGGCGCGGTAGCTGCCGGCCAGTTGCGCCAGGGCGGCGCCGTCCAGGCGCTGGGCCTCCTCGGCGATGCACAGGGTGGCGCCGCAGCTCAGGGCCATGGCCCAGTCGGCGACCGCCACGTCGAAGCTGAACGAAACGAATTGCAGGACCACGCTGCCGGCGTCCACACCGTAAGTCTCGCGCTGCGCCAGGGCGCTGCGCGCCAGGCCCGCGTGCTCGATCATGACGCCCTTCGGCTGGCCGGTGGAGCCGGAGGTGTAGATGACGTAAGCCAGGCCGGAGCCGTCCACCACTGCCTCCGCATCGGAGAGGTTGCGTTCGGCATAGTTCTTCAGCAGAGCCTTGCGCCACATTGGATCCAGCGGCACCAGGGTGCGCCCCTCGAACGGGAGCTCCGCCATCAGCGCTTGCTGGGTCAGCACGAGTTCTACGCCGGCATCGTCCATCAGGGCCAGCAGCCGCTCAGGCGGCAGGCCCGGGTCCAACGGCAGGTAGGCCGCGCCCGCTTTCTGGACCGCCAGCAAGGCCAGGATGCTTTCCACCGAGCGCTCCAGGCACAGCGCGACTATGGCGCCAGGCTGCACGCCCTTGGCCAGCAGGTGGCGCGCCAGGCGATTGGCTTCCGCGTTCAGCGCTGCGTATTCCAGTTCGACGCCGGCGCAGGCTATGGCGATAGCGGACGGTGTCGCAGCCGCCTGCGCCTCGAACAGGCGAACCACCGGAGTGGCCGGCAGCTCGTCCGGCAGGGACGCCGCTTGCTGGCTGCGCATCAGAGGCAAGTGGTGCACCGGCTGCGCGGGATTGCTGCAGGCGCCATCGAGCAGCGTTGCAAAGCTGTCGGCCATGCGCTCGATGGTGGCGCGCTCGAACAACTGGTCGGAGAACAGCCATGACAGGTACAGGCCATCGTCCGCTTCACGTGCGA
>JBCNOP010000020.1:0-46014 GCA_039593775.1 Pseudoduganella sp. | reverse complement strand
TTCCCAGCCGGTGCTGAACACCTGGCTGGTCACCGTGCTGCTGCCCAGTTCCAGGTTCGGCGCGTCGACCACTGCCATGACATCGATCGTCAGAATGTTTGCAGAGCTGACCGCCTGGCCGTCGCCCACCGCGTAGCCGCTGACGGCCCTGTTGACCTTGTAGGTGAAGCTTTCCGTGCCGTGGAAGTACTGGCGCGGCGTCTAGGTGAAGGTACCGTCGGTATTCCTCACCAGAGTGTCATTTATCGGGCTTGAAGCCAGTCAGCGAGGCGACACATTCATCTCTTAATCGCTTCCCGCGAGACTTGAACCCAAGATCTGCCGCCGTCTTTGCTCTCCATAACGCCCTCCCCCCCCCTGGAAAGCATAAACATCTCACCATTGAAATTCTGAGTGACCCAGGAAACGATATTTGGATCAATTCCCATCTTAATCAGCTTGCCGTCCTTTTCCATTCGATACACTTCTCGGAAAATGGGTGCATCGGGACCATTAGAGCGCATAAAGAAATAAATATCTTCAGGGTTCTCACCATACGTCTCTAACACAAGCGCATTGTTTCTGTCCAGCCCAAAGCGTTCTTCCTTCCAAGTTCGCCCACCATCCTTGCTAACAAAGATGCGTTGACTGACTACTTCAGGCCCAAGCGCCAGTAGCGCGCCATTAGGCGCAAATTTCAGAACTGGCGCTTCCCTATCGATTCCCGCACGAACAGGTGAAAGGTCGGAAGTCTGCGGCACTTGCATCCAGCTTCGTCCACGATCCTGGCTCCGGTGCAATGTATTACCCGACAAGACAAATATCTCCGCGTCATTCGCAGCAATCGATTGCGCATAAGGAACGATGGGGACAGGCAAATCGGCAACCAAGTTTGAGTTCCAAGTCGCCCCCAAGTCTTCACTGATCATCAGCCTGTCTCGATTCAACAGATACGCAATGCCTTTGGCTGTTGTGGCAACCAACCGCCTACGACTTTCATAACCAAGGTCATCGAACTCGACAAGACCTTTTACTACGCCAGCAGGTGCCCAAGTTTGGCCTTGATCCAGCGATCTATATTGCGGTCCGCCAAATGGTGCGGCTAACATCCATTCTTTTTCATTCGGATGGTAGATTTTCACGTCGGTCAGAGGCTGCTGGGGTAACACGAGTTCCCAATCCCGTTCTGCGGTACGACGGTACAAGCCTTTCTCACCTACAGCTGCGAAAAGGGCGCCATTCGATTCAAGCTGAATGTAGTCGATCGTCGGCTGCTTTGGAATTGGCGGGGTTGCGCCACAGGTTCCAGCAATAAACGCGGTTACAGTCGCGCCCACAAATTGAAAAAAAAATCGCATTACTTCCTCCTTTAACGGCGAATGCTAGCATTTTTCACCCGGCCCTGCGAACATCAGTGGGGCCGGGCCATTATTTACTGCTCCAGTGATTGTGCTATAGATGCCAGCAGTTCCTGAGTAAGCGATACGGCGATTCGATGCATCCATTCATCAAGCGATTCCTCGCTTGAAACCGCCGCCCCAGTAAAGACTTCCACACCGCCATTCGAACTCACTTCAGCAGATGATTGGATGTAGGTTACGAACGGATTCATGCCCAGCGGCGTCGCGCACGCGCTGCCGCCACCGATCACGCGCACAGTGATGTCTTTGCAGACAGTCGCCTTGCTGCCGTTGCTGGTTTCGGTGCTCGTGGCACGTACCTGCAGCGCCATGGTGCCGGTAAAGCTGCGCGGCGGCGTCAGTACCAGGTCAGCCATATTCCAGCCGCTCAGGTCCACGATACCGCTGCTGCCCACCGTGACCCCGTGCATGCCATCGGCCAGCACACTGCCCGGCACCAAGCCGGCCAGCTCGGTCCTCAGCGTGGCATCGACGTCGCCTTCCGCCAGCTTCGAACCGATCACAGGCAGGTAGACGTTGCCGCCAGCAAGGCCATAGGCTAGGTTGTCGCGGCTTGGCAAGGTCTCGACCAGCTTCATGTCGTCGATCATGGCGCCCTTCACCGTGCTGGTGTCGGCGCCATTCTCGAGCTGCACGCGCAGGCTGCGCACTTTGCCATTACCCTTGAAAGTGAAGCTCAGTGCTTGCCAGCTCAGCGCATCGTTGCCACTGGTGCCGGCGAAGCTGCCCACCTGCACGCCGTCCACGTAGACGCCGACACGGGTGTTGGCGGCGGTCAGGCCCAATGCGGCGGCGTAGTCGAAGGTGAAGGTGTAGTTCGCACCATCAATCGTCGGCACATCGCGCTCCACACCCAGCGACTGGTAGTAACCGTTGCCTGGCATGGAGTTGGTCAGGCCCAGCCACTCGCGGCCGTCGCCGGCTGCGGCATGCACTTCCACGTTGCGGCCCAAGCCATTCGGCATCAGATCGCCTTCAGTCCAGACGAAGAACACTTCGTCCTTGTTGCAGCCGGCATCCACCACCTCCCAGCCTCCCAGCTGGTTCGAATGCACTACCGTCGCGCCGTAGGTGCTGTCGCACACGTTCTCCCAGCTGGTTTCCAGGATGGTGCGGCTGACCGCGGTGGTGCTGGCCTGCAGCGACAGTTGCGGCGTTTGCGCCACCGCTTCCACATTGACGGCGATACTTCGGCTGACCGTGGCCTGGCTGCCGTTCGCTTCCACCGCAGTCGCATTGACCTGCAGGTGCAGCGTGCCGGAGAAGGTCGCTGGCGGCTTGATGCCCAGCAGCGCGGTGTTCCAGCCGGTGATGTCGGCAACCGGCTGCTGCGCCGTCACGGTCGCAGTGTGCACGCCATCGCTGATGACAGTGCCTTCCGGCAGGCCGGCCACGGTCAGCTTGAGCTGCTCGGAACCGTCCGTGTCGTTCAGCGAGGCCTGCATGCCCTGCAGCAGGATGTTGCCGCCCTGGCGGCCGGCGTTCAGCTGCACGCTCTGGTTCAGGGCGATGTTATCGAGCATCATGCCGCGGCCGTTCTTGTAACGGTCGCTCGCATCGGTGACGATGCGCAGGGTCTGGGTGCCGCCCTTGCCGGTGAATTTCGCCACCGCATGCTTCCAGTTCAGCGCGGCATCCGGGCTGGTGTTGTCGAACGAGGCCACCTTCACATCGTCCACATACACCGCGATACGGGTGGTATCGCCGTTGAAGCCCAGGCGGCCGGCCAGGTCGAACTCCAGGCTGTACGCCATACCCTTCTCGGTCGTGATCTGGCGCGCGATGCCCAGGGTCTGGAACTGGCTGCCGCCGGCGTCGTTGATTTCGAGCCAGTTGTTGCCGCCGTTCGCAGCGCCCTGTACGGTGCGCAGGCGTTCATCGGAATCGGCCATCAAATCGCCGTTGCTCCAGACTTCGAAGCCGTCCTTGCCACCGCCCAGGCCACGGCCCATGCCGTGCTGGTCGATGCCGGTCACCAGCGACCAGCCATCGAACACGCTGGCGGTCACCAGAGTCGATTCGGAGGTCCGGTTGATGGCGCCTTCCCAGCCGGTGCGGAACACGTTGCGGGTAATGATGCTGCTGCCCAGCTCCAGGTTCGGCGCATCGGCTACTGCAGCGATGTCGATGGTCAGGACGTTGGAAGCGCTAACCGATTGGCCGTCGTTCACTGCGAAGCCGATGTGTGCATATGCGATGCCAGCGGCGTTCGCCATAGGAACGAAGCGCAGTTTTCCGGCATCCAGATCTACTTTGCTGAACTGGCTGCCAACTGCGACGTTGCCCCATGCGCCGTCGTTCAGGCGCGCCTGCAACAAACCGACAAGCGGCAGGTCGCGAACGATAATGGTCATCTCGTCACCATCGACATCGTTCACAGCAAAGTCACCCCAGCGGAATGCCAAGGCGGTGTCTTCTACGCCAACGGCCAGCGAGGCTCCAGCAGTTGGGCCATCGTTGACCGGCGCCACGATGATGGCCAGCGTCGCGACGTTCGACCACAGTTCGCCATCGCCCAGGCGGAACTGCACAGCATCGCTGCCGTTGAAGTTCGCCGCTGGCTGGTAGCCGTAAGTGCCGTCGGCATTGCGCAGCAGCGTGCCGTGCGCCGGGCCGCCAACAACCTCCACCATCAGCGCGGTGTTATCGATGTCGAGGCCGTAGCTTCGCAGGTCGATGGCCAGTTGGCCATCTTCTTGCATCGACAGCGCCGCGTCGCGCGCCACAGGTGCGTCGTTGACGGCGGTGACGGTCAGGCGCACGGTGGCGACGCCGGAATCCAGTTCACCATCGCTGACGCGGTAGGTAAAGCTGTCTTCGCCGAAGTAGTTGGCATCGGCCGCATAGGTGAAGCTGCCGTCGGCATTGACGGTCAGCTTGCCATGCGCCGGACCGGCCACGACGGAGGCCGACAGCGTGGCGCTGTCGATATCGCCGGCACTCGCCAGCGGCTGCACGACGATGCTGCCGTCCTCAGCCAGAACCAGCACTTGGTCGCCTACGGTAGGTGCATCGTTGACCGCTGCCACGGCGAAGCTCAAGGTCGCGTCATTCGACTGCAACGCGCCGTCGGACAGCACGAAGCGCAGCGCGTCGTCGCCGTTGAAGTTGGCCGCCGGGGTGTAGCGGAAGCGGCCATCGGCTTCCTGCACCAGCGTTCCGTGCCCAGGCTCGGCCACGATGGTTGCAGCCGCGATGGCGCTGTCGATATCGATGCCGAACTCGCGCAGGTCGAAGACGATGCTGCCGTCTTCCTCCAGCGCCAGTACAGCATCGCGCGCCACCGGTGCATCGTTGACAGCGTTGACCGTCAGCGCCACGGTTGCCACGTTCGAGTCCAGCTCACCATCATTTACCACATAGGTGTAGCTGTCGCTGCCGAAGTAATTTGCGTCCGCGGCGTAGGTTAAGCTGCCATCGGCGTTGACCGTCAGCGTCCCGTGTTGCGGACCGGCGACGATGCTGGCCGACAGCACTGCGCTTTCGATGTCCGCCGCCGTCGCCAGCGGCTGCACGATGACGCTGCCGTCTTCATCCAGCGCGACTGCTTCGCCGACGACGGTCGGTGCATCGTTGACCGCAGCCACAGCAAAGGTCAGCACCGCTTCGGCCGACGACAACATGCCATCGCTCAGCACGAAGCGCAGCTCGTCGCTGCCGAAGTAGTCGGCGGCCGGGGTGTAGCGCCACTTGCCGTCGGCCGTCACCTGCAGGCTGCCGTGCGCCGGCTGCGCCGTGATGGTCGCGGCCAGCGCATCGCCTTCGGCATCGCTGCCCAGGGTGGCCGGATCGATCAGCAGCGAGCCGTCTTCCAGCAGCTGCAGCGTGACACTGTTCGCCACCGGCGCGGTATTGGCCGGCAGGACGGTCAGGCGCAACGTGACCGGCGCCGACAGCGACTCGCCGTCGCTGACCTGCCAAGTGACCAGCTCTTCGCCGATGTACTTGATATCGGCCACGTAGGTGAAGCTGCCGTCGGCGTTTTGCACCAACGTGCCGTGCCCAGGCTGCGCCATCACCACGCTCAGTGCGTCTCCTTCCACGTCGCTGGCGCCGGCCAGCGGGTTGAAGGTGTACGGCTTGCCGGCCATGATTTCGCCCGCCTGGCCCGGCACTACCGGCGCATCGTTGACCGAACGCACCGTCAGGCTGACCGTCGCGACATTCGACGCCACGCCATCCACCAAATAGCGGTAGCTGAAACTGTCGACCCCATGGTAGTTCGCCTCCGGCACATAGCTGTACGTGCCGCCGGAGTTGGCCGCCAGCACACCGTGCGCAGGCTGACTGACAAGCTCCAGAACACCAGCCACATCACTTCCGGCCAAGTCATTCGCCAGTGGGGCGAGCGCCAACGCGTGATCCTCATAAAGTTCCACCACGTCGTCCACCGCAACTGGATCGCTGACAAGACGCACATCGCGCAGTGAGACCGAACTGGCGTCCACACCGAAACCAATCAAATCAAACGACAATGTCACCGGCGTGACGAAACCGCTATTTCTGTCGGCGATTCCGTGTAGATCAACGTAGTATGTGGTCGTCCCGTCGGCATTACGCACAGTGTGCGTGCCTGCCGCCATTCGCTGAGTGCCATCAGATTGGATGTTGAGGAAGGCGTCTCCTCGGCTTAATCCATAACCTCCCAACAGCGTTTGCCCGCTACGTGCATCCAGCAGGGTCGCCTCAAACGCATCCTCCGGCCCATTTTTTGCAAGTACATTATTGCCCCGCAAATCACGGCTGGAAACGGTGAACGCAAGGAACCGGTCCCTCGCGCTGATGTAAAAGTTCTGCGCCAAGTGTGCCGATTGTGCCGATGTCTCGCTCAGGCTAGCATTGCCATGGCCATCAAATCGGACATCACCGGCCGTGTTCCAACCATCCGAATCCTGAAGGCCACCATTTTGCAATTCCGGGTTTATCAGGACGTCGTAATGCGGCTGCGCCAGTGGCGCGGTCGTGACTCGTTCCAGAATTGCAGCTGGGGAAACATTGAAGGGCGAGTCCGTGGCCGCAATTGCTGCGGCGACTTCGGCAAGATCAGGAATACGGCGCATTCCAGGGCTGAGCGTTTCCTCCATCACCCCATGTTCCGAAGTATTGTGACTTAAGCCCAAGACGTGCCCCAACTCATGCACAAGGACTGTCAACAAATCGAGTCTTCCATCAGCAGCACTGCCCGGAGTAGCTATTAGATCTCCCCCAAACCCTTCATGCTCCAGTGGTGACGGATCAACGTACCAGCCCCAGCCGGCGCCGTCCGGTGAGATGCTGATACGAGCGCCGCCGGATTGCGCGGCGATGCCACTAGCGAGTGTTTCCAGAGTCAGTGTCACGCCATCCATGACGCTTGCCGGAACACCCGCAGCAACCCAGTAGCCGCGCGCCGCTTGCAGCATTGATCGGGCATCTTGCTCCCTCAGGATGGAACCACCGTGGCCAACCTCGCTCACTCGTTGCGGCCTCTGCCTCTCTGTCGGACGATAGGCGTAGTGCAATTGCCTAATATAAGTCTTCGCAACATTCTTGTTGTTGATCCAGTCGCTACGCGGGTTAGGATTGCCATCGGAAAAACTGCTAGCGTCGCGCAAGGCCAGGCGAACCAGAGCTTCTTCATATCGGGTCAGCTTTACTTTGTTGTTAAGCATTCCCTTGCGGGCATCGCGCATTAAAGTATGTTCGGTATCAGGTAAGAAGCGGCCACTGAGGTGGTCATTCGGGGGCGGCCCTTCAGCACCGGGAACATCTGACTTATATTCGTCATCCAGACCCAACGCATGCCCGAACTCGTGTGCTAATACGTGCCCAAGATCCCTGCCCATTAGTTCGGGGGTATAGTTTGTTCCATTGCGTAAGAATGCGTCCAGAACGAAAAATAGCTTCTCATCCTTATGGGTGTTCAAGCCCTCGCCGAACAGGAAGCGCTGTTCAGATGGCGCTCTCTTCAGGTCTGCTTTGTAGGTCCAAACTGGCGACTGCGAGCGGTTTGTAACGGTCGCTAACGCTTCCAATCCCACTGTAGAGTTAAAGTTTTCCATGTCGGCTCGGGTCACCCACGCTTCCGACACGTCGTCCCTGCCTGTATAGACAGGACCAAAGACAGCCAGTGTGGGGAACATGGTCTTCCAGTTCGTTGGATTTGTTTTCTGTTTCTGATACAAATCTTTTGCGTCGCCGTATCCGAATCGCTTGATTTCTACTTGAGTACCACTAGTTCCGTTATAGTCAATGGTCAAACTACCGTTCGTACGGTAAGGGCCAAATTGCTTCTCGAACGCCGCCATTAGTGCCAATTCGAAATCAAACCACTCTGTCGCACCCCAACTTTTTCCGCCGAGTGCATTCAACATGGTGTGATACTTACCGCCCACTGGAATAACAGTTCCGGCCGGATGAGCACTTCCATCGACTCTTGTAGTTTGTTGCAGTCCGGCCAGATCCCATGGCACAAAGGTTGTCGGGTTTTTCTGCCACTGAAGTAGTTGATCCATCAAGTCTTTTAGCTCCGCCACAATTGCATTAAGCGGAACCGACAGAACCTGCTTTGCCTCAACCTTTGCCTTCAAAGTAATTACGGTAGGATTGAGCTTAACGGTTGGACGTGCGGGATCAAACGGTTCTTTGCGGAATTCGATTTCCGTCATGTAATCACCCGCTGGCGAAGGCAAAAGCTCAATTACCGTGTAATCCCCGTCATCACGCACCGTGAAACGGTCGGCGTTGGCTCCCTTGCGGCTGATACTCATATGACGTGGGTTATAAATCTTGAGAACTCGCCCCCCTTGGTTCTCGACAGTTGTCAGCATGTGCAATTCATCGTTGCGGACGCCATCCGTCAAATCCAGCATATAGAACTGATCTGCCATCTTGAATGGAAGAGCATTAGGTACACCACTATTTACTTGGAACGCCTTAACTGTCGCAAAATCCACCGCCATGTCTGCATCAACATAGTCGGGAAGGTCTGTAGCATTAATTTCCTCAATTTTCATCGAGAAGTTCATCTCGAAGGAGTCTCTTCCGCCTAATTCGAATTTCTTCGAAATCCAGCTCTTGTTGTTATTCAACGGCGTTTTGTCAGCGCCGGGACCATTCCAGACCAGGAAGTTGTTCGGACTGACTTCGACTTGCACAGTCTTTTTATCAAAGAACCTCTTGTTTTTGACCGTCAAGGTGCCAGACGTGTATTTCGCTTCCAGGTCATCCGAGTCTTCTTCCTGCTTACTCCCGGTGCCAGCTGTCCCCGAACTGCCACCTGTGCTGCTAGCGCCGCTCGCTGCCGCAGTATCAGTTTCGACTGGATCAACTCCACTGCCACCACTGTCTTCAGGCTCTTGCTGCTGTCCTTGCAGGAATAGGCTAGAGTCAATTGCGAAGCCGCTCGAATCCTCCATCGAGAGGCCAGGGCGTGCGAATACAGTGCCCACCGGCGCAAATGCCGTGGTGGGTACTTCAGTTGCGGCACCGGCCGGTACCACTACGTGCTTGACCATACGTTTCGCTTCTGGGTGAGCGAGGAACGCATCCAGCAAGGAATTCACATTCCATGCCAAACTCATGTTCGTCTTCTGCACATTCGAATGTGGCGAACCCGGGCTGCCGAAGCTGCCTTTCAATTGCCCCAACAGAACATCGCCTTTCTCGGACAACGCAAGGTTCACAACTCCATACCCATCCATCGGCAGTGTCGCACCAAGGAATTCTGGCGAACCGAATGGATCGCGTACCAATCCGAGCTTACCTCCCACCGCGACCTTCTTGGCAGATGCACTTCCGCCAACTGCGATCGGAGCGCCACCGGGGGTAAAGATGAAGTTCGGAGTTTCATACATCGCATTCCAGTAAGCATCGAGGTGGTGATAGTTATCATCTGCTACGATTGCATACTGCACCCCGTCACGCTCCACCAACACCGCGCTTTGGGCGCGCTGGATGTCCAAACGGTCGATAAAGATCTTGCTCGAATCCTGTGCCATTCGAATCGCCGACATCTTTGCCGAGGCAATACCACCGTTTGCGCTACGCGTGATTTGCAACGTCGACAAACCACGGTCGTAATCAGCGACGTTCGAAATCAGGAAACGATTCGGGTTGTCAGTTGCAGTAATCACTTGCCCTGCCTTACCACTGATCCCGTCATCAGGCAATGTCGCAACGATAGGAGGCGCAATCGTTCCCGTCTTCAGCTTCAACGTGTTCAAGTCGAAGAGCAGGAAGTCGCCCCGCTTATTCCGGTCACCCAGAGACACGTTGTTCGCATTGCGTGGCACCGAAACCACCAGCGTGCGGTCGTCAGGTCCCAACGCCATCCCACTTACACCCATTGGCGACGTTTCAATGCCAGTTCCCGGCAATGCCGTAAACTTCAGGTATTGCTTGCTGCCCGGGTTCGTATCCAACGCCAGCAATCGGTTTCCTTTAGCGCTCCCGAAGCCTGTGCTACCCTCTCCAATCAACAAGATGTTTCCGATGGCGACCATCGAGTTGATGTTCTTACCATTTGGCACAGTAATCTTGTTGAGCACTTTGAACGTCAGTGCATCAATCTCAAAGATCATGCCGTTGCCACCTACGAACACACGGCTCAAGTCGCCGGAGAACGTAATTGGCTGCACCTTGCTGCCAGTCAGGTAGATGCCATCGAAATCATAGCCATGGCCAACCAGGCTCACTTGGCCCAGGGATTGGCCGGCGCGAACAAACTCAACACCGGTGCGTGTCAATACAGCGCCCATGTCAGGTTTCGGTGCAATATGAAGCGAGTTTCCATCGAACTCTGCCGGCTCACCGGCCTTCATAACACCGGCAGCATTCAGCTGATCGGTGGAAATGACGCGGACCAATTGCCAGCTGACGGCACCGACCGCCACACCTTCTGGTGGCGTAATCGTTACCACTCCGTCGGTTGTACCCGACAGAGTTTCCACCTCCCGATACACGCCATTGGCGAATACTGCGCGTACCTTGATCTGCCCCGCAAACTTTCCAGGTGCCGGATTCGAGATAGTCAAACGAATCTCACCGTTATCCGTTACCTCACCGGCAGTCAGGTTAGGCAGCACGACATTCCCCCATGGCATAGTGCGCGGAGGAAGTGCTGCTGTCATATCAAGACGATAGGTCTCACCCACGGGGATTGTTGGCAATGGCACCGAAACGAATTGCGGAACGCCGAAACTGTAATAGCCAACTGTAGCTTGCGTCGCTCCGCTTGCAATGATGCCGATCATGCTGGAAGTGATGCTCGACGCCATCATGCCGACGCCTGCCCCCAGCGCGCACGACATGCCGCCAAATTCCATCCAACTGCCGGCACCGCCGATCGCCTCGAATTTACCTGCCGGCACGCCGCCAAGTTTGTGAACGATGACGTACTCGCCAGACTCGCCGACACCGGCGTACGGCCGGCTCGCAGTTTGCGCCAACTTGTTGCCGTCAGCGTCTACTGCAATAAATCCGTTATCAACGAGCCACCAAGTGTCTGCCATGCTGCCATCCGGCCTCATGACCTGGCCTTTGCGGAAGAACAGCACTTCTTCGCCAACTTCAGTGTCGATAAGACCTTGCACCGGCACAGACAGTTGGACGGTTTGCGCTGTCGAGCTTCCCATCTCCAGACGGAATGCGCCAACAGCCTGCATGACGCTAGCCGCAGGCACTGGCAACCCGGTGACGGCAGTCAGTTCGTCAAGCTGAATCCGATCAATAGCGACCTGTCGATCGTCTTGCAAAGCACCGGCACCGATCATGACCGTTTCGCCCGTGGCGCTGCTTACCACACCACCCTGCGCCGCAGTAACCAGGACACTGCGTGGTGCAGGTGTCGCGATGTCGGTATCGGTCAACACCGCTGCCACCACAGTCAGCGTCATTTGGCCTGCGTCGACCGATTGCTGTTTGATACTGCCGTCGTAGCCAAGGGTGGTGACAACTCGCACAACGTGGATCGTCGCCCGACCTCCTCCGTGAGCCTGAATCACACCCTGTTCGTCAATCGTGGCGACGTTATCATCACTACTGTAGTAGCGCAGAACGCCAGGGAACAATGTGTCGATCGCAACTGCCACGCCCTTGCCGTCAATCGCCTTGATCTGCCGCGATCCGCCGGGAGCCAGGGACAGCGTTGCCGGATACAGTTCCATTGCGTCCAAGCGCGGCGCATACAGCGAATCCGCAGCATTTGCCGCCTGTACAGCGCGCACCGTATGGCCGCTTGCATCGGTATGGCTCGCGTAAACAAGCGCAGCACCGGCGGCCTGAATGGTCAGCGCGTCGCGCGTCGGATCCACAACTATTGCGCCATCTGCCCCCACATAGCCTTGGCCCGACAAGTCTTCCTTACGAACATCCAGATAATCCGGACTACCATCCAGGCTCACATTTTGGGCATCCTCAAAGTCCGCAACCGCACGTAGGCGGACGGCCTGTCCAGGCTGCAATGCCGGCAGGCTCTGCAGGCGCAATGCGACCAGCTTCGCCCCGCTAACATTTACGCCCAGCTCGATCGGCGCACTGAGTGCATAACCATCATCACCGCGCAGGGTGATAGTAGCCATGCCCGAATAGCCGGCTTCTGGCGTAAACACCAGTGTCTGGCCATCGCTGGCGATCGACGCTGTTCCATGAGTTGCAGACTCTACCTGCCAGAACACTGCATCGCCCTCGAAGTCGCGGGCAACGCTGTCCAAGCTCAGGGCACCGCGCAAGTCGGTATGCGTATTCATCACCGCGTCCGATGCAACACGTACTGGCGCCTGGTTGGCAAGCCAACCATAGTTCGCGAACAGGAGCTGGCGGTCCGCCGCGTCCACGTGGCCGCTGCCATCAATGTCCGCCTCGGCAGAGTCACCGCCAAAGGCTTGCTGCAGCATTGCGCTATCGCGACCGTCAACACGACCATCGCGATCCATGTCTCCCGCCACACTGATGCGCAGCGTAGCGGTTCCATCACCAGACAAAGTAAGAAGCTTCAGGCCCGCCGTCGTGGCGCGCACCACGCTAACGCTGCGGTTGCCCATCTGGGTTGTGGCCAATACTTCGAGGCCCGAAGTATTCAGCACAGCATCACCTCCCACTTCGACAGCGTACAGCACGGAGCCCACTGATCCCGGGACTTTTACGGTCGAAGCCAGTTCACTGTCCCGCACCGTGAAGCTCACACTCGTCGGCGCACCGGCAACCAACGTCCCCTGCCATTGACCGTTCCCGCCATTCGTCCAAAGTGTCGCTTCACCAAGGTGAGCCGCGACTTGCTCGACCATTAATTGGCCCTCGTTTCCGTACCCATAATGCTGGCCCACATCCGCACTGCCAATGGTCCTGGCCAATACCAGACGGCCTTCGCTGTCGTAGCGGTATGCCACCCCCAGCGCAGTCTGCTGTGCAGTCGGGCCACTGATACGTTCGATTCGACCGCTGGTGTCGCGCACGATCGCAATACGTGCGGCATCGTTGCTGCCTGCCAAGGCCACACCGGCATCACTTACCAGCCATCGAGCGCCGTCAGCAAAGCGCACCTCGGTAACCTTGCCTTTTGCGTCAAGTGCATAACGAGTACCGTCCGGGCCAGTCAGGACAAAGCCCTCTGGCTGCCATGGCTCGCCGCCCGTCTGGTAATACAGATGCTGGCCCTGACGTTGCAGGTTGACGGGCTCGCTAACGCCAAAGTTGAGCTCGGCTTCCGCTACAGCTTCCAAGGTCCATCCAGCGACACCCACGAAGACCGGATGAAGCACCTTCGGTACGACTGGTCCGGCACCCAGGCTTTCGGCCTGGATGCCCAACGTGAAGCTCAGGTGCTCCAGCGACGCGCCTGGCACCGCGAGGGAGGCTGGCATTTGCAGCCAGACACGCGCGCCCTCGCGCCATGCCTCCAGGTTACCCATCGAGTTCACCTCAGCCTGGTCGCTGGCCAAGTTGCTGTCGAGGAGCGGCAGATCCCAATTCCCGAAAGCGCCACCGTTTGAATCCTGCGTCGGCAGGCGGCGGTTCAGCGCCAGGGAGTGTCCTCCCAGCTGGAAGACGGCATCCGTCGCCTGGCCTTGATCTGGGCGCTTGTCGCTGCTGTCCACAATAATGGTGCGCTCGATACTTGTGCTGCGGCCAACCAAATCCCAAGCACTCAACCGTACTCGATAGACACCGTTAGCCAGCGATGCTGTGTCCACCTGGCCGAGATCTTGCAGGCCGGACAACGATTCCGCTGCCGCGTCGGCCTCAGCCAGCTCACGCCATATGCCGTCACCGGCCCCAGCCAGCTCGAGCCTCCAACCCATCAGTTGTAAGTCGCCGATACGTGCTTGCAGTAAGCTTGGCCTATTGATCGTTACAGGACCGCTGGCGGCATCGCCTTGCAGCGCCCCCCCCCAGCTCAGAGCAGGGGCCTGGGTGTCCAATGGGTCGCGTACGCGCACTGTATGCAGCGAAGTGCGGCTGAAGCCATCGACATCCACTGCAACGACGCGCATCTCCACCAAACCTGCCGCCTGTGGCGTCAGATATACGCGACCGGCGGAATTGAGCGGAACCGTCGTCCAGCCGGCACTGCCTATTGCTGCCCCTCGTACCTGAACTGTTACCTGCTCGATAGCACCGAAGCCATCGGCGCGAACAGTCGCCATGACACTTTGGCCAGGCAGAACTGGCGTAGACGGCGTCAAATCCACCAATACCTGCGGCTGGTTTGCCGAGACGTCCGCCACCGCACGCAGTGTGAAAGTCTCACGCACGGTATTGTATCTGTCGCTGGCGCGCACGTTGACGACAAAGTCACCTACCTGCCCCGGGCCCGGCGTCCACAGCAGGACGCCCTGCTCCGCGTCATAGAACGCACCTTCCGGCAAGTTGTCAAACGCCACGCTCAGTGCCTGGCTCTGCGCCTCACCGTCCGCATCGCGGACCGTCAGTCCACGCGTGTTTGCCAGTTGCGAGATGCCTTTGGCAACCGGCAGACGAAGTGTCTGACCGACCACCGCCGCATGGCGCGAGACCATAATTTCCGGCTCACGATTTACGTCCAGCACACGCACCTGCACTTCCTGCACCACGCTTGCCTGCCCGTCAGTCGTATGGAAACGGAAGGTGAACAGGCCATTGTCACCAGCAAGATTATTCACCGTCGCGGCATCTGGCGTCCACTCAAAGTAGTTATTGGCCGCGTCAAAGCTCACGCCGGCCGGGGTGGTCTCATCGCGGACGAGGGTCGTGGTCAGCGTATCTCCATCTGGATCAACGGTTCGCAGCGCAAAGCCCAAGGTCTCACCTTCGCGGACCAAGTGGATCGGCAGTGGAATTGCCATCGGGGCCAGGTTGGTGTTTGCAACCTGCAACGTGATCTGGTGTACGGCCATAGCCGAGCCGTCGGTTGCTCGTACCGTCAACTGGTAGCTGCCTTGTGGGCGTCCCTGCGTTGCGTAGTAGTCTGGAGTCCAGTTCAGGGTCAAGCGCGCCTGACCATCAGCGCTGCTCGTGGTCCGCAACGTCATCCCCGCCGGCATTCCTTCGACACTCCAGTTCATGGCGTCGAAGTCATTATCGCGAACAAGCAGGTCGATAGACAAAGGTATGCCTTCGGTGGCGCTCACCAGGCTTTCGCCGATGATGTTCGAAGTCACACTTCCACCGCTCGCGGCGGCGGAAAGTACCTCCGGCGCTGAATTGGCAGCGCGCACCACGATGCGGATGTCGCGAACCACGGTGTTCGGGTGCGCCTGGAAATCCGCAGGAACCGGCTGACCGGCATTCACGGGCGGCAGCCCGCTGTCCGAAACGCTCAAGCTGATATCGTAGGCGGCGATTTGCGCGGCCGTTGGGGTCCATACCAGCCACGCATGTCCATAGGTCGGATCTGGCTCAATTGCTGCGCCAGCAGGCAGGCCGTGCGCTACGTAGGACAACGCATCCTGGTCGCCATCGCTGACCAGGATCGGCAGACGCAATTGCTGTCCCGCCACTGCGACGACTCGCGCGGCGACGTTGACCTTTGGCGGTACGGTAATGCTACGTGCGCTAAGGATGAACCTGGTCGCACTGGCCATAGCCTTGGAAGGATAACCCCCGGTATTTCGCGCCACCACCGTGATCTCGTAATCGCCGCGGTCGTCTGCTCCAGGCGCAAAGCGTAAGACACCAGCACCGGCATTAGTACCGGACTGTACGAAGGAAGCAAAGCGAGGCAAACCGACAAAGGAAAGTTCAACAGGATCGCCGTCCGGATCGGCAGCATTGACTGGAATCTCGAGGATGCTGCCATTATCCACAGTGGCGTTGGCAATATTGCCTACCACCGGCTCGCGCTCGGCGTTTTCCACGATGATCGGTACCACCAGCTGGCTGCGCAATGTTGCGCCGTTGCTGCCTGGCCGGCTTGCCGTCACCGTCACGTCATAGCGGCCTTCCTGGGCAAAGCCGGGAGTCCAGCTAATTTCCAGCGTAGCGCGATCAAACACCGCTCCTGGCGGCAGGCCAGTCACATCATAGTCGACGGTTGCCGTGCCTTGGCCATCTAGCAGAGGGTCGGTCGGCGACAGACGGAATTTCGGTGCGAAGTCCGGGTTGTGCGGATCGAACGCAAATACCGACACACGCAACGGTTGGCCCTCAACGACTCGCCACGTTTCTATAGGGGCAAACTCTGGTGCAGCATCCGAATACAGAACATTCAGGCGAACTTCCTGGCTGACTTCGGTTTCCACTGGCTCGCTGCCGTCAGCCGGGGTAAAGGTCGCAGTCAGGGTTACAGGTACCCGGTATTCGCCCATCTGCCCAAAACCGGGCAGCCAGGACAACCAGCCCGTTTCGCTATTCAACACGGCGCCAGCAGGCAGCAACGTACTGCTGTAACGCAATACCGTGTTGCTGCCGTCACCGCGCTCAAGTCCCCCTGGCAGATTTCCCGCCAACTGCAGACCGAAGCGCTCGCCTTCGCGCAGGACTTGCGCAGGAACGGCGGACAGTACCGGCTTCGCATAGCCCTGTTTGACACGGATCGCGAAATGGCGTTCCACCGTCACCTTACCGTCGGAGGCGAGGACAATGATGTCACGGTATTCACCAGCCTGGTCGTAGCTCGGCGTCCATTGCAACAAGCCGCTGGCGGCATCGAATACTGCGCCGGCAGGAAGGTTACGGAACGTAACGGTGACTGCATCGCCATTGCCGTCCGATGCAATCACCGGCAGCGAGAGGCTCTGCCCTTCCAGAAGGGTGACGTCTTCCAAGCTCGAAATGACCGGCATCAGATTGCCACCGGTTACGGTTAACGAGTAGCGGCGCAAGGCAACGCCACCACGGCTATCCTGCACCCGAATGACGATATCGCTGTCAGCCAGAGCACGTGCATCCGGCGTCCAATGCAGGGTCGCACTTGTGCCGTAGCCAGTCGCATCCTGAGTTACCACGCCATCGGCTGCCAGCGTCATGCCAGTAGGCGCCTGAAGGAGCTGCCAATAGAACTTCGAACCATCGCTATCATGCGCTGCCAGCGTGGCTTCCCATGGCTGCCCCGGTGTCGCTGCAGGCAACCCAATCAGTTCGGCCGGATCTTCAGGAATCTGTGTCTCGCTAGTGCCATCGACACGGACCGCGACGACGCCTACCTGCGGTGGCGTATTCTCATACGGCGCCGCGTAAACGCCATGCCCCAGATTGAACTTGATCAACGCGCCGGAGCCTGGCGTAGTGCCGAACTGGCTGGCCGGTGTCACCGTCACGGTCTGCCCAGCCAGCGTCTCGCCGGCAGCCAGGCGGCCGCCGCGCGCCGTCAGGGCGGCAGTCAGGTCGACCGTCCACAGCTTATCGGCGTTTTGGACGCCATCCTGCACCGCGCCGCCGAAATAGCGGCCCGGGTCGAGCATCAGTACCAGCGGGCCGCGGATGTCGTCGCTGCCGATGTTCTTGATGCTCACGTCGTAGCTCACCGCGCCGGTGGCGTGGTTGCCGCGGGTGTTGGAGAAGCTCAGTTCCACTTGGTAGCTGAAGTCCAGCACGGTGGTGAAGGTGGTCACGTAGCTGTGCTCCAGCTTGACCTGCGCGGCGCTTTGCAGCGTATCGGCGATCTCCAGGCGCCAGATGCCAGTTGGCAGGCCCGCTGTGCCCAGCACTACGGAACGGGTGGCTTCGTTCCAGCGTACGCTGGACGGATTGAGGGTGAGGTCGGTGTTGGCACCTGAGGCAACGAAGCGGAAATTGGCCGCATTTAGCACACTGGCGGGATCATCGCCGAGCAGCATGGCCTGGTCGAAACTGACCGAGATTTCGTTCAGCGGCAGCGGCACCACGGAGCCGTCCGGTACCGTGGCAGCCAGCACATGCGGCGGCTTGATCGGCGAAATCTCGTCGATATGGCCGCTCTGTGCCACCAGGATGCGGCCGTCGGAAGTGGTGACCAAAGCTTCGCCACGGGTACCGCCGCTTGCCAGCTGCAGCACCTTGTGCGTCGCCAGTTCCATCATCCACACGCTGGAGCCGTGGGCTGCAGCGCTGCCCGAAAGGGCCGAGCGCTGCGCGGTGTTGGACGATGCCAGCAGCAGGCCGGCCAGCGGCGAGCCATCCTTGCCGAAGGCGATGCTGTCGATGGTGCCGGCGAGGCGGTATTCCACCTGGGCGCGGCCCTTCTCGCGGCCGCCCATCGGGAAGCTGATGATGTCGGTGGTCGCTTGCGGCAGCGCGGCATCGATGGACGAGCCGCTCCAGCGTACGCCCCACAGGCGGCCGTCCGGACCAAAGGCCAGGTCGCCCACCGTGGTGTTGGAGAAATGCTTCCACGCGCCGGCAGCATTGGCCTGCGATGGGTCGAAGATCTCCACCCCGTCGTGCGAGGAAACATAGATCATGCCGGTGTCCGGATGGATTGCCAGCGCATGCGTCAGCGCGCCGCCCGGGGCACTGTGGCGCGCCATGACGGTGCCGCTGCCGGCATCCACCTGCAGCAGTTCGTTGCCGGTCATGACCCACAGCTGGCCCAGCTTGTCGAGGGCCATATCCATCACCGGTGCATCGAGTTCGAACAGCGGCGTGGTGTTATGGCCGCCATCCTTGGAGAACAGGAATACCTGGTTGCGGTTGGCGCCCGCGCTGACCAGGATGCTGTGGTCAGGCATTTCCACCATCGCCAGCGCGCCGATATCGGCGGCGCTGCCGGAGAAGCCGTCGGCAAAGCCGCGCAGCATCATCGGCGCCAGCACGTTGCGCAGGTCGCCGGCTTGGGCCGGCGCCACGAAGCCCGGCAGGCGGTTGGCCGCCAGCTGGAACAGGTCGTTGGACATGTAGGTGCGGTCCGGCGTTGCCAGCGGCAGTTCCGCCGTCTGGTCGACGGTCTGGTTGCTGCCAAGGGCGTCCAGCACCTGCTGCAAGCTGCCGTCGTCCGGCAGCACGGCGTTGCTGACGTTGGCCGCTTCGCGGTTGCCGGCGCGGTCCACGCCCGCTGCCAGGAACTCGTAGCTATGCCCTGCCCGGCCGACGTATACGGCCTGGCCCTGGTCGCCCGTCACCTGCTTCTGCCAGATGCGGAAGTCGCCGCCGTCTTCGGCCACGTAGATGGTCACGGCCTTGACGCCGCTGGCGTCGTCGCTGGACTGCCACTTGACATTGAAGGCCGGTGAACCGTCCGATTCCGGCGCCAGGGTCCTGGCTTCGAGGCCGGTTACCGGCGCCTTGGAATCGAGCACGTAGCTGGCCGTCTCACTGTCGACCGGTGGACGGCCGTCGAAGATGATGCGCGCCATGCTTCCGATCACGGAGCCGGTCGGCGCCGAGCCGGATGCCTGCACGGTGTAGCTGACAAAGCCGCGCGCAGTGCTCGGGTTATTGGCATCCGGCGCCATCAGGCCGTGGATGCCGTCCTTGATCTCTTCCCCGGTGATCGGGTCGATCGCCTGCAGCAGCCAGGTCGCGGTACGCGATTCGGTGTCGATGCCACCGGAAACGCGCAGGATAAAGCCTTTGCTTCCGCTGAAATCGAAGTCGCCCTGGAACACGGCGCGGTCCGAAGGAATGTGCACGTTCAGGTCGCCGATCTTGATGTCGTTCAGGCGCAGCGTACGTGCGTCGAGATTAGGATCGAGTTCCGTGACGATGCGCACCTGGCCCATTGGCTGGCCAGTCGGGTTCTGGAAATCGACCGCATATGGCAAACCGACGCCGGCCGGGACATAAGACCCACCTTGGGCGTCAGGCACCACGCGCGGGCCGCGCACGGAAACGGTGGCCCTTTCGCCGGAGGCCTGGGCTGCGGCCTGGCGCAGGTATTGCGCCAGGTTCAGCGCTTGCGGCGCGACCGGGTTGAATTTCTCGTCCAGCACGCCGATGTGGCGCAGGTATTCACGCTCGGTGCCGCCCACGTAGACGTTGAAGTCGATGAAGTGGGTGGCATGCGCAGCAAAGCCGGAGTAGTCCGGTGCGGTCGGCAGGACCGGCACAGGAATCTCGGCCGTGGTGCCCTGGTTGTCCTCGCGCACTTCGTAATAGTCAACCGGTGCGGTGGCCTGGTGCGGGTCGCCGATGGAACGGGCGGTGTCGCCATACCATTGCTGTACCTTGTTGAAGAAGCCCAGCAAATCCGCCTGGGTCTGGTAGCTGGCGCCGCCCTTGCCCAGCAGGATGCCGGCAGCCAGGGTAGCGTTCAGGCTCACCACTTTTTCGTCCAGGCGGATCGGTGGCGCTTCGTCCAGTGGACGCAGCAAGCCGGCAGCTTCCAGTGCGGCCAGCCAGCCGCTCTTCCACTGTTCCTGGTCGGCCGCCAGCACTTGCAGTGCCTGCGGCGCGCTGTCGTCGGCCAGGATGGCGCTGCGCAGGCGCAGTGCATACTGGGTTTGCTCGGCGACAAATTCGGCGCGCGTGATCGGCGTAGCATCGCCGAACACGTTGAAGCGGAACGGCATCGCCAGCCTTTCCTTCTTCTCGATGTGCACCTCGGCGTTGAGCGTGCGGTATTTGTTGGCCAGTCCTGGCGAAATCTTGTTCAGGTCGTCCACGCCGCCGTCCAGCAAGCCGGCGGCCGCCCAATCCGGGCGCACCTGGTACAGCTTGTTGCGCAGGCCGGCGAAGTCATAGGCCATCCACTCTTTCAAACCCGGGTAGGTCTGCACGCTGAAGCTGGCGCCGACGAAGCCGCGGCCGGCCACGTCGAAGGCGTAGCCTGGCGCCAGGTTGAAGCCATTGGTGTCGACCGTGCCTTCCAGCGCGGCCCATGGCACGTCGCTGCGCACGCCGCTGGTCGGGGTGGCGCCGTAGCGCTGGGTGTTGATGGCGTCCGGCGCGGTGCGGCCGTCCGGCTGGCCGCCCACATTGGACGAGAACACCACGTACGGCAAGTTAAGGCCCTTCAGCACGTCCGCGCTGTTGCCCATATTGGAGGCGCCAAGGTCGAAGCGCACGTATGGCGTGTCGACGTTGGTCAGGCTTTGCAGCGACACGCTGTAAAGGCCGCTTCCGCCCACCTCCAGGTCGCGCGGGCCGCCGATGCCGATGGTGACGTCGGCGTCCACCGCGCGGTCCACCAGGTAGCGGTAGGCTTCGGTGACGGTCTGGCCGTCCGGGTTGATGACGGAAACGTCGTACAGGCCATGCGGAATGTGCTGCATGTCGAACACGGCGCGGATATGCGTCGCGTCCAGCACCTGCCAGCGTTCCGGCTGCACTTCAAACACGCCCGGGCGCGACAGCTTGACCAGCGCATTCGGCTTGAAGTGCGCGCCTTCGATGTCCATGGTCACCCAGCGGTGGTCGGCGTCGCCGGTGCCGCCGCTGTCCGGCGTCACTTTGGTGATCGCCAGCGGCATCAGGTCGGCACGCAAGGTCACGGCTTGCGGCGCGCGCGATTCGCGGGCGCGTACCAGCACGTAGTAGTCGCCGGCCTTGGTGCTCGGGATAATGGCCTGCTGGCTTGGCGATACCGCCAGGCTGTAGGCCGCGTCGTAGGCGTAGCCGCTCGGGATGTCGCCGTAGCGCACATACAGCTCGCTGGCGCCTTCGACCGTGTTGGAGTCGAGCGACAGGCGCAGGGTCTCGCCTTCGGCCACGCTCACCTTGTACAGCAGTGTCGTTCCCTGCACCAGGGTAGCCGGGGTCGGTGTCGCCACCGGCAGTACCGGCACCGTCACTTTCACGCTCTGGCCCGAGGCCTGCAAGTTGTCCGATTCGCCTGCAGCCATGTGCAGGCCTGACGCATCGTAGGTGATCGGTCCTTCGAACACTTCGTTGTACACGTCCGGGCGCACGATCACGTACCAGTTGCCGTCCTTCAGCGGCGGCACCTGGGCGGTCAGCTCGGCGCTGTAGGACTTGTTCGCTTCCAGGCCGCCGTTGTGGTCCACCTTGCCCAGCAAGGTGGCGGACAGGTCCCAGGTCGGCTTGCTGCTCAGGTAGACGGCGTCGGTCCAGCGGCCCAGCGCCGGATTCTCCGAGTTGTTCTGCACCGTGTAAGTGATATGCACCTGATCGCCGATCTTCGTGTCCGGCAGCGGGTTCACCTGCGTTACCTGCAGGTTGGCCGGCGGCGGGGTCTGGATGATGATCGGGTTGGCTTTCGCGTTGTTGGTCTTGTCCTTTTCCAGCACGTTGCCGTTGCTGGAGCCACCCGAGGCGCGGCCCGGGTCGGCCACCACGAACACGTAATACATGCCGTCCAGGTCGCGTGGCGCCTTGAAGCTGACAGTGGCGTCGTAGCCGCCGCCGGCAATCACGCCTCCGCTGTGCTGCACATAGCCCAGGTAGCGGTCCTTGGTCACGTCCAGGTTATTGTCCTTGGAGATGTAGACCATGTCGTTCCAGTAGCTCTGGTCGACCGGGGTCGCACCGCCCAGGTTGCTCACGTGGTAGTTGATGGTGAGCGGTTGGCCGCCCACCACCGAATCAGGGATATTGACCGTAGTGACGGCCAGGTCAGGCGGATTGGCCAACTTGATCGGCAGCGCGATCTTGCCGGTGTTGTTGATTTCGTCCTTGAATTCTCCAACCAGGCCGCCGCTGGCGAACAGGTCGATGGCGTCCAGGCCGTCGCGGATGCTGCTCTGCGCCGGCTCGTCGTAATCCTTGGAGACATCGGTGTCGGCCTTGACAATCAGGTGGAAGTTGCCGCTGATCGAAGTCGGCAGCGTGACCCAGGCCGAGTTGGTGTAGCTGTCGCCCGGCTTCAGGTAGGCGCCGTTCGAGCCCAGGACCGAAGTCAGGCGCACGCGCATCTGGATCTCGATCAGCTCAGGGCCTTCCACCAGCGGGTAGTCGGATCCGTCCAGCGTCTCGTCGCGCGACAGGAATACGCCGTCCAGCCAGTTGCCGGTGCGCGTGGCGCGTTCACCGTGGTTCTTGACGGTCCAGGTGACCAGCACTTTCTGGCCCGACGAAGGCGCCGGGTCGGAGATGGTGATGCTCTCTACTCGCAGGTCCGGTTCGCAGTACTTGATGTTCAGCGTCGCCTGGCCAATATTGTCGTCGACGCGGCCGCCTTCATACACGCTCTCGCTGAACAACTGGCGCAGAGTCTCGTTGCTGTCCATGTTAGGCGGTGCTTCCACGCTTGCGTAACGGGCGCTATCACCCCAGCTTTGGGAAATAACGCCGTTCCCGATCGGGTGGTTGGCATCGGTCAGCACGTAGATGTAATACTGGCCGTCGTAGCCGGCCGGCAGGCGCAGCTTCGCGCTGGTGGTGTAATCCTGGTTTTTCCCCAGGCCGGCAGCGTTGTCATGCACCACGGAGCCGATCTGCACCGCACGGTTGGCGATGAAGGTCGGATCCTTGCTGATGAATACGTTGTCGACCCAGCCGCGCGTGCCGCTCCAGACATCGTCGCCGGTGTTCTTCACGGTCCAGGTGACGGTCGTTTCCTCGCCGGACAGGTTGTCCGCAACGGTGGACACATTGGTGACCTTGAGCTGCGATACCAGCGGCACCACGGAAGTCGCCGCCGCCTTGACGTTGTTGGCGTTATCCAGCTCGATCACGCGATTGCTCTGGTCGGACTTGACCACCAGGTATGCGCCGCGCACGGACGGCGCCAGCTTCACGGTCTGGGTCACAGTATAGCTTTCGCCATCGCCCAGCGCGCGCTTCTGCTGGAAGGTGCCCAGGCGCCAGGCGTGGCCGCTCGCGGTGTTGACCGGATCATCGGACAGCCATACTTCATCGTTCCACTCGCCTTCGAAGCGGTTGGACTTGTTCTGCACCGTGTATGAGAAAGTGTAGTCGCTGCCGCCCACTGCACTGGCAGGGGCTTCGACGCGCGTTACTTCCAGGTCAGGCTTGGCGCCGATGATGGCAATCGAACGCGCCTTGTAGTTTTCGCTCTGGATACCGGTCGTATCGTCGGGGTTAACGTAGTCGGCAATGGAGTCTTGCGGAATCACGCCGTAGGTGTCGGTCCAGACGGTGATGTTCCAGTTGCCCGATACCACGTCGTCCGGAATCCGCACGTCGAAGTGTCCCTGGTAGTCGCCATTCCTCGCCAGCATGCCGCCATGCTTCTGGCTGCCCAGCAGGATGTCGCCCTTCGATGGCGAAGGACGGCCCTTGCTGCGGGTCAGCCAGACGGTGTCGGTCCAGCCGTCAACAGCGGCAGTGTCGCCGCGCGTGGCGACCGGGCCTTTGTTGGTCACCAGGTAGTCCACTGCGATCGACGCACCATAGCTGGCCTGCGCCGGCGCGACCACGTAGCTGGTCACCAGGTCGGGCAGTTCGACGGAATCGATGAAGATCCGCTTCGGCACCGGCGACACATTGTTGCCGTCGTTCGGGTATTCGTCGATCTGGCGGAAGGAGTCCGACTCCACGATGATGTACGCTTCGCCGCGCAGGCGCAGCGGCACCTGGAAGCTGTCCAGCGTGCTGGTATAGCTCGTCGCTGGCGCCAGCGCCGCGCCGTTCTCCCTGCGGCCCAGCAGGATCGCGTTCGGGCCCAGTTTGCCGTCCAGCGAGAGGTAGATCGAGTCGGTCCAGCGGCCGCTGGTCGGCTGCGTGCCCATGTTATGAATGGTGAACTTCACCTGGGCGGTGGTGCCGGCCGTAATGTGCTCGGGAACCTCGATGGCGCCAGGACGCAGGTCCGGCCGCTCCATCCGCGCCACCGTCACTGCCTGCTGTGAGGTATTCGCATTATTGCTGCGGTCGTTGCCGTATTCGTACACCTGCTTGGCGTACTGGTCGCCCAGGCCACTGTTGGTCGTGACACGAACAAAATACTGGCCTTCGATGCGCTGCGGCAGGCGGATTTCTTCCTTGCGTTCGTAGTAGATTCCCGATTTCAGGCCATTGCCGTAAGTATAAGAGCCAAGCGGGATGACGGCGCCGGTGCCGCTCACCGGCACCAGTTCCACCCGGTCGGTCCACATGCCGTCGGCCGCTGCCTCGTTGTGGTTTCTCACGGTCCAGGCGACGTTCACCACGCCGCCTTCCAGCGCATTGGCATCCACGGTGACTTCGTCAACGCGCAGGTCAGGCGTCGGCGACAGGGTCACCGGCAGGGAGATCGCGTTGCGGTTGTTGTCGCCGTAGACAAACTCATAGGCGCCACCGGTACGCACGTTCAGGTACCAGTTGCCGGAAATGCCCTGCGGCAGCGTGACATTGATGGTGCGGCTGTAGCTGCCGCGGCCTTCCTTGTCCAGCGCGCCAAGGTGTTCGGTCTGCGCCAGCTCATAGCGGGCACCGCCACCGTCAGCGCGCTCGGACAGCCAGACCGCGTCGTGCCAGGCAGCACTGTCAGTAATGCCGATGCCGTGGTTGGTGACAGTCCAGCTTACCGACAGCGGCTGGCCGGATTTCGGTTCGCCGCTGGTCGTCACGGAATCGACCTGCAAATCGGCGTATGGCTTTGGCATCACGTCCAGCAGGCTGGCCGCTTCGGCCGTGTCGTTGGCGCTGCGGCCGTTCTGCCATACCTGGCGGTTGGAATCGGTGCGTACAAATACGTGGCCGCGGCGCGACATGCCTGGGCCGGCGTGGTAGGTCACGGTGTTGCTGTATTTGTCGTCCTTGGCCAGGCCGCCGCTGTGCTGCACGGTTCCCAGCACGATATCGTCGCTGTCGCCCAGCACGTCGTTGACGGAATACACCACCACGTCAGCCCAGGCCAGGGTGCGGCCAACGCCCTCGCCCTGGTTCTGCACTTCGTAGCTCACGACGATGGTGGCCGGGTCGTCGATGACCCTCTGCGGCGCGATCACGGAAGTCACTGCCAGGTCGGAAAAGGCGTCGCGCTGTACGCTGATCTCCAGGTCTTTCTGGTTATTGTCCTCAGCGCCGTTCTCGTTGATCCTGTTCCCGTAATCGGTCACCACAATCAGACGGTAGGTGCCTTCCGCATCGTCAGGAAGCTTGAAGTCCACGCTGCGGGTGGCACTGCTGCCGGCTGCCAGCAAGGCATGCGTGAACTCGCCCACCTTGATGTCGCCGCTGCCAACCACGCCGTCGCGCGACAGGTAGACCACGTCGCGTACATTGGCCGCATCGGCAGTGCCCAGGTTGCGGGTGGTCCATTGCAGCGAAACGGATTCGCCGCCCACCATCCTTCCGCTCAGCAGCAGGTCGTCGGCCGCAAGGTCAGGCGCCACGACGGTGATGCGGCGGCTGTCCATATTGTCGTCTTCCGCGCTTTCGGAGACGTAATTGCCAGCGTCGCTGCGCACTTCCAGGCGCCAGTCGCCCAGCGGCATGGATGGTGCCGCAAAACGCAGCACCTGGGTCACTCCCGGCTGGCCCGCAACGATGCGGCGCACGCCCTGGCCGCCGCTCAGGTTCACGATCTTGCTCGGGTCGTCCATGTTGACCAGGCGCAGCGATTCGTACATCCAGCTGTCAACGTCTTCGTTGCCATTATTGGCAATCGTGTAGGAAACCTCAATCGGCGCGCCGACCTGCCAGGTGGCAGGGGCGGTGATATTGCTGATGAACAGGTTCGGCTTTGGCTCCGGCACGACCGTGGTAGCTACCGCCGCCGGCTGCGCATTATTGTCCCTGTAGCCTGGTTCAAACGTGTCGCCGCGCACGTCGGTCTTGACGATGAAGTAGTACGTGCCATTCAGGTTGGCAGGCAGCTTGACGTCGGCGGCCTGGGTGTAATGGCCGCCGTTCGGCGCCAGCACGCCGGCATGGGTCACCGATACCAGCGGCGTGGCACCTGCTTCCAGGGTTGGCGTGGCCGACAGGTAGACACTGTCGACCCACAGGCCGACGTCGGTGGCCAGGTCGCCGCGATTGTAGACGGTCCATTCCACACGGGCCATGCGGTTGGCGATGGCATTGGCCGGCGCCGTTACCACCGGCACCAGGTCGGTATGGGTCTGTGTGACGTTCAGCAGTGTCGACACGGCCACGTTGTCGTCGCGCGTGTCCGGCTCGTTCACGCTGCGGCCGGCGTCGCTTTGCACCAGGATGCGGTAATCGCCCGCAATGCGCGATGGAATCCTGACCGACACGGTACGGTCGTAACGGCCGCCGGCTTCCAGCGGGCCGCCGCTCGGGACGTCCAGCAAGAAGATGTCGTCGCCGTTGCCGATCACGCCATCTTGCGACAGGACGATACGGTCGGTCCAGGATACGCCGGTCGCGGCGCCGCCATTGCTCACCGTCCAGCTCACCTGCATCTCGTCGCCCGACTTGACGCTGGCCGGCACGGTCAGGGCGCTCACACGCAGGTTCGGGTAATTCTTCAACTGCGACGACATATTGGCGGACGACGTATTGTTCGTTTCCGCGTTGCCATCCAGGTTGGATTCGAAGATCGTGCCCTGGCCGAATTGGTTTTTATCGACCGTGACCAGCACTTCCATCTCGCCCGCGCCGCGCTGCCCGTCAGGCAGCTTGATGACGTATTCGCGCGGCCGGCTCAAGCCTGCGCCAATGATGCCATTGCCCGGCAAGGCCGGATCCTGCAGGACGAAGGCCCTGGCAATTTCCTCGCCCGTGGCGCGGTTGCGCACCACGATCAGGTCGTAGAAGGCGGACGTCACCGCCTTGTCGCCGCGATTGACATCGCTCCAGCGCACGGTGACGGAGTCGCCCGACTGGACGTTCTGCTGCTCAATGCGCACGTCCTGCACCACCAGGTCCGGATAGGCAGGCAAGGTGGAGGTCACGCTCAGGTATGCCTTGTTATTGCTTTCGGCATTGTTTTGCGCATTGTTCTCGAACTGGTAATCGTAATGATCCGCGGTCACCGTGATCTGCAGGTTGCCGGCGCCGCGCAAGCCCTGGGGCAAGGTGAAGCTGAAGCTGCGGTCCACGCCCGTGGCCGGCGCCAACTGGTCGCCGTTGTAGTAAACAAGCGAACTGTACACAATCTCGTTGGTGCTGGTATTGCGCACCTCGACAAAATCGTAGTAGCTGGTGCGCGTGCTGCCGGTGCCATCGTTAAAGTCGCTCCAGCGCAGCGTCAGCCTGTCGCCCGCCTGTACGGACTGCTGGTCCAGGGTCACGTTGCGTACTTGCAGGTCCGGGTAGGCCGCCAGGGTGGAGACCAGGCTTACCAGGCCTGCGTTATTGCTTTCCGCATTGCCGACAGCATTTGCTTCCGGCACATCGTCGTAGACGTCGCTGATGACCTGAACCTCAAAATTGCCGCTGCCGCGCACACCGTTGGGCATCCTGAAGGTCAGGGATTGCGGTTTGCCCGTCCCCGGTTGCGGTTGTGGCGTCCCGACGTAGAGATCGTTGCTGTACACGACCTCATTGGTATCCACATTACGCACCGTCACCCGGTCATAGTAATTGCTGCCGAGGGTGGTATCCCCCAGGTTCACATCGTTCCAGCGGATCGTGACCTGGTCGCCTGACTGGATGGCGGCCGGGTCGACTCGCAGATCCTGCACCACCATATCAAAGTCCGGACGCACCAGGCTGATCGGGCCTGATACCTGGTCATTGTTGATTTCATTCGATTCGGTCACATGCCCGAATTCATCGGAACGCACGATGATGTAGTAGCTGCCCGTTCCCCAATCGCGGCGCACAGGGAGATTCACCCTTGCGGTGTGAACGGACTCAGCCTGGGCGGCCAAATTGCCACTGTACGTAGTAACATTTTTCAACTGCAGCGCATCCGCGCTCCACACCGGCGTGCGCGATAGCCAGATGCCATCGACGCGGTCACTCTGTGGAATCGCATCGCTGCCGGCATTTTTCACCGTCCACGTCACGTCGACCGCACTGCCAAATGCACCACTGTCCACGGCATTGACGGAGAGCACCTGCAAATCGGAGGCACGCACGTTGACAACCGCAGTGTAGCTATCGCCCTGTTCGCCATTCACGCCGTTGCCGTTCTGGTCCATGCCGCGGCCGATGGTGTCGACAATATTCGGGCCGATCACCAGCTGGTAGGCGCCTTCGGCCATCTGGTTATTGAACCACACCGTGACAACCTTGCCGGACGAGCTGATGCGCGTGACCTGGGACAGCAGGTCAGCGCCGCCGGGACCGCTAAAGCTCATCACGTCGTCCAGCGTCAACGTGGACATGTCGATGGCGTTGTTGAAGGTAAAAGCGATATGGTTGAAAGGCGCCGAGACTGCCACATCGGGGCTTTGCGCGATCACGCGCGGGCCGCCATGGGCGATCTTGAAGCTGCCTTCATACTGGGCGACGTTCTCACCTTGCAGATCTTTGACGGCGTCGGCCGCCAGCTTGTAGGAATAAGTGATTTCCTCGTCCGGCACGTTCAGGTAGAAGCGCACCGTCTTGCCATCGATGAACTCGACCCGGGTAGCAACGGCACCGTTATCCAGCACCAGGTCGGTAGCCTGCACGGTGTCGATCCGTACACCTTCCGACAGCGCCAGGTCCACGTATGGCGGTGGGCTGGCCAGTTCGGGACTCGTGATGGAAGAGCGCACTACCCTTGCCGCGGTGTTCGGGCTGCTTCCCGTCGCACCGGTTACCGACAGGACGAAATTGCCGTTGCTGGTGTTCTCGCCGGATACCGCAATCCGGTATGTGCCTCCTGCTCCTGCCGGCACCGTATAGGTAATGACGGCGTTACGGCCATCGGGGCCATTCGAATTTTCAGCAACCTTTGTCCCATCCTGGCCATACAAGGCCAGCTTGGTATCGAGCGTATTCACCGGTTCGCCCGATCCATCGCCAGGCGTGCTGGTGGCAATGTTCAACACGTCACCCTCGTTGACGTTGACCAGGTACTGGTTAATGCCAGCCAATTGCGGCGATTGCGTGGTCAGCGTTGCGGTCAGTTTGTAGCTGCCTACTTCACTGCCGTACGAGTCAGCAACGATGTAATAGTCGCCCGTATAGGTAAAGCCGCTGAAATCGATGAGGGACGAGAAGTTGCCGCCAGAATCATCGTCCAGGGCCAGTTGATGCCCCTGGCTGTCCTGCAGGTACAGATAGGTGTCCGCGAGCGTCCCCCCCCTCATCCAGACCTTGAGACGGTCGCCGGGACCGGCATGGATCTTGTAGAAGTCCCAATCCACATTGTTGCCGGCACTGATCGTTCCGGTCACTTCGGCGCGGTAGTCCGAGCCACCGACCGGTACGAAATACGGCGTCAGGTCATTGGCCGTGGCAATCGAACCGTTCGATTCGGTCTCCGCAGCAATCTGCGCCGCGTCCGCCGAACCCGCCGTGCCCAGGGCACCGGCCACTACCGCGGTCCTGGTCGAAGCGTCGACATTGAGAAGCTGGGCGTTCGAAGGCAGGTTGTTTGGCTGGCGGTCGATCGCCAGCCCGTTGGTCACCATCAGGCTGTACAGGCCGGCCGCTTGCGCGTCACCGCTGACCTTTGCGTAGTAGGTACCGGTAGCGCTTGGGATGAAGTCGGCAATGTAGCGGTCAAGATTGCTTGCATCGCCCAGACCGAGCGCCACGCGATTGCCGCTGGCGTCAAACAGTTCCAGGCCAAGGTCAGGATGCTGGGAATGATTGTCATGGACCAGCGCCAGCGATGCTGGCTGGCCGCCCAGCAAAGTGAAGCTGTACCAATCGCTGCCGCTTGCCGCCAGTTCGCCGCGCACTGCGCCGCGGGTGACATTGGTGCCCAAGCGCGTCAGGCTGGCATCAAGGTTCTGGGCCGATTGCAGTGTATTGTTGGCGCCTTGTTCGAGCATCGCGTTGAGCACGATGCGCATGCGGTAACGGCCAGCGCCTGCCTGGCTGTGCAGCTTGATCTGGTAGATGCCTGCCGTTGCAACCGGTACGGCCTGCAGCACCACAGCCTGCCCCGCTGCTGCGGCCTGGGTGTCGGCCAGGCTCGCGCCATCCGGGCCCTCGATGCTGACCGCACCTTGCACGGTCTCGTCGAGCGGCGTCAGTTCAACCGTGAACGCTTGCCCGATATCCAGTTTGAGCCGATATGCGTCTTCATCGCCGGTGTCGTGGAAATGTCCGGAAACTGCGCTCTCATAAATCAGGGAGCCGGCCGGCTTGTCGACGAATGCAGCAGGGTAGCTCACGCTGGCCATGTCGACGGCGAATGCGACAGTGAATTCGCTGCCGCCATTCAGTTCGTTGCCGGCAAGGTCGCGGAAACCGGACGGGCTCAGGGCAAGCTGGTAGGAACCTTCCGCCAGTCCCGCGAAACCAGCAGTCAGCTGGCGGGTTGCCGGATCATAGTTGAGCGTGTTGACGCTGGCCCATTCATTCGTAAGCGTATTGACGAAACGGATATTGGACGCATTCAGGAAATTCTCGTCAATTGGCTTGCTGAATGTCATGCGGACTTCGTGCGTGCCGCTATCGATCACCGACTGCGCGGCGATCGAAATGGCGCTGACCTCGGGCGGCGTCAGGTCGTACTCGAACGTTTGCGTAAAGGCCGCCAGTGCATTGCCATGGATATCGCGGATCCCGACCAGCTCCACGTTGTAGCTGCCGGTGCCGGCCTCCGTGCCGGTCAGATCAAACTCGACGGTCTGCCCATCAATAACGCTGAAGCCCGCGGCCGGGCGGCCTTTCACCTTCAAGGTGGCCGCAGACAGACTGCTCAACAGCACCGAATCGGAAAAATGCAAGCGCAGGGTTTGCGGGTAGCCGCCCGCACTGAACACTGCCGAGGCCGGAATTGAGCTCGACGAGACATTGGCCGCCGCGTTGGCGCCCGTCGCCCCCGCAACCGACAATACGTAGTTGCCGTGGGTGTTGTTCTCCCCAATCAGCTGCACGGTGTAGCTGCCGCCGGCAGCCGCAGTAAATTCGATGCGCGCATTGCGCCCATCGGTTCCAACGGAATCTTCCGCCACCTGCTTGCCGTCCTGGTCCAGCAACACGAGCTTGGTGTCCAGCGTGTTCTGCGCCTGGCCTGCGCCGCCGCCCGGGATCTGGGTCGAGAGAACCAGATGGTCGCCAGCATTGACATTGATCTGGTACTGATCCGATGGGCTGGCAGTGTTGAAGTTGACCACAGCAAGCCGCTCTTCCATGCTCATGCCCTGCAGGGCATCTGCCCCAAGGTTGGCAAGCTCCGCCGCGAACGCGGCTGCGCCCTCCTGGTTCGGCGACTGGCTGGCGAAATGCATCACGATCTGCGTTTCGCCGGGCGCCAGCGTCAGGTCATAAGCGTAATTGACATTGCCGCTGTAGGCAGCGAAGTAAGCCGGACGAAGCTTTCCACCCTGGCCGCCGACGACGTGGGTGATGGCCGGATTGCTGATTGGATCCTGAGGGCTGCCGCTGGGAACCCCGAGCGGGCTATCGTCGGTGACAACCCAGTAGTCGTTCGCCGAGACTTCGCGATCGCCGCTGGACGTGGTGATTACGAGGTCTGAATTCTCGGCACCAAGCCCGGAATTGATTTCAACCCTGTAATTCGCGGTGGACTGGCCGGTATTGCGAACGATCTCCAGGTAGCGTGCGAAAGGCTGCTCGCTTGGAACGTAGATCTTGCGGACAACCTCGATACCATTGTCGCCCACGACAGAACCGAGCACCAGCTCCCGTCCGCCCTCCTCGGCCCTGGCATTGCCATTGTGCCGGAAACCGCCATGCGCCATGCCGAAGTAGAAGCCGTCGCCGGTGCCGCCGTGAACGGAGCCGTTCTCCAGGATGTCCCATGTGTAGCCGGAAGCATCGTATAGCCAATGCGGCATATTCACTGCAACAGAACCGGCGGAAGACGGGGCAGCGCTCGTGCCACGGAAGCCCAGCAACTGGCCAGTGCGCGAGAAACTTTGCGCCGAGCCGGATTGGCTATTCTCCAGTTGCAGCCCCGCCCCCTTGGCCAGCACCAGCTTGTAGCTTCCTGCTGACGATCCGCTCAAACGAACGTAGTAGACGCCTGCTGCCGGCGCCACGAAATCAGCAAGATAGCTGTCCACATTGCGTGCGTCGGTGCCGCCGATTGCCATCAGTTGCTGGCCGGGTCCAAACAACTGCATGGTGACATCGTGGTCACTGCCCTGGTCACCATTGAGAACGGCGAGAGAAGCTGTCTCGCCAGCGCGCAAAGTGAAGCTGTACCAGTCCGGACCGGCGCCAGCCAGGGAACCAAGCACAGCGCCTTGCGAGGCCGCACCACCCAGCGAGATAAAGCTGCTATCGAGATCCTGGGCAGCCTGTTGCGTGCTGTTGGCGCCTGCCTTCAGTACGGCATTGAGGACGACGCGCACACGGTAATGGCCACTGCCGGCAATGCTGCCGGCGTCGATGCGGTAATTGCCTGCGGTCGCAGCCGCGGCCGCGTGCAGCACAACCGCCTGGCCGGCCGCGCCGGCGTTGGCTGCGCCCATGACTGCAACGCCGTCCGGACCGACCAGCGCCAGTTTGCCCTGCAATGTCCCGTCCAAGGGGGTCAATTCCACGATGGCGGACTGGCCTGCGTCCAGGTGCAGGCTGAAGGTGTCGGTTTCGCCAGCAACATTCAGCACACCACTGCTGGCGCCTTCCAGAACCAGGGAACCAGCCGCCGAGTTGCCGAATGCGATTTGCGGAACAACGCCGGTATAGCCCTGCAGGCGGTCCTGGCCAGCCAGGGCACCCTGGACATCGTAATGATAGATGGTGCGTTTATCCGTCGTGCTTTGCAGTCCGGCGCTCAGCTCCTGCAGAGTGCCGGAAACGCGCAGGGCCGGATCGGCAGGATTTGTGTAGTCCCGCCGCTCCACCAGCATCCCTGCCCCGTCGCTGATAAACTCGGTCAGGAACCCCGCTGGGTTCAGGACAGCCAGCTGCTTGCCGTCGGCGTCGTAAAAATGGCGGGTTACCTGGTCGTGCACTGCATCCCGGTCCAGCGGGATCATGTTGCGCGTCAATTCCGGCGGCAATTCGCTGGTATCGACGTGGTTCACATAGCTGATTTCCTTCGTGACGTGCGAGATGCCGTCGTAACGCATCTCGGTGACCGCGCCCTCATTACTGATGGAATAGATCAGTCGATGCGCCGCATCGAAGATGCTCCAGGATTTCTGGTCCGCCTCGCTGGCGGCCGGACGAATGTCGGATAGCGTGAGCTTGCGCGGCGCGCCAGCGTCATCGAGCAGGCCAGACACATCCACTACCGTGCCGTACACTACGCGTTGAACGGCATCGCCCAGGTAGTTATAGACCGTCTCCGTCAATTGGCCGGCCGCATTGACTTCGCCGACCTTGCGCCCTGCCTCATCGTAATAATTCCAGTTGCGCGCGTCCTGGCCATCTTGTGTCATGAGCAGGCGGCCATCGGCATCATGAAAATACCGGGTGGCGGATGCATTTGCATTGGTGACGGACACCAGGCGGCCGGCGTTGTCAAAGACGCTGGTGGTGGTGGCGCCGTCCGCGCCGGTGACGGTGATCCGCTTGCCCCCATCGTCATAATGCGTGACGGAGGCAGGCGTGTCGCCGGCCATGACGGCCAGTACGCGGCCGAGGCCATCGTAGGTGTAGCTGGTCTGAACAGCGCTGGAAGCATCAATCTGGCTTAACAGGCGGCCGGCCGCATCGTACACATAGCGGATTTCGCGGCTTCCCGCAGCAACCGGGGTCGCTTCCTGGTCGTTCTGCACCGAGGCGTACCAGACCGTTTTCGCCAGCTGGCCATGCGCATCGTAAGCCATGTCGACGCGGTGGATGTCGCTGCGGGTGACGACGCTGGCGTCGGCCAGGGTGGTGGCGGCCCGCACCAGGGCCGTGACATCATCCACCGTTTCGCTGCCGTTCAGCTGGCTGGCGGCCAGCCCTTGCCCGGCATAAGCCAGGCTGCTGATGCGCTGGCCTTGCGCGTTGTAGCGGTATTCGGTAATGCGACCTTCTGGACTGATGACGTAGCGCAGCGCGCCTCGGCTGCCATTAGCGCCCGTGGTGTAGTAATAGCGCGTAGTAAAGACGCCGTTGAGCGAAGTCGTTCCGGCGGCAAACGCCAGGGTCTGCCCACCGCCGCCGGACTGCCGTTGGGCATACACGGTTTCACTGCGCAACTGGTTCAGCTCATCGTACACGCGGGTAACGGTGTTGCCCATCGCATCGCGCTGCAGCGTCTGGTTACCATTGGCATCGTATTCCATCTGCACCGCAAGGTTTTCCGGATCGACAACGCCTGTCAGGTTGCCATGGTCGTCATACTCGAACCAGGTGCTGTTGACAGCTTGTCCGGCTACCACAGGTTGTGAAAGCTGCATGAGCCTGCCGCCGGCGTTGTAACGCAGCACAGTCGCCTGGGACAGGGGATCCAGCACTGTCGTTTCGCCCTGAATCAGGTTGTAGGTAAAACTGGTCACTTCACCGAGTGCATTCGTGACGCTCTTGATCCTGAAGACGCCGCCCTGCTCCTCGTAGGCAAAGGTCAACTTGCTGCCATCGTCCTGCGTGATGCTGGCCAGGCGATCGCTGGCGCCGTCGTAGGTATAGCTGGTGCGGTACACCTTGCCATCGGCGATGCTGCCATCCGCCGGGGTCAGGTCCACCACCACACTTTCGAGACGGCCCTGGTCATCGTAGGTGTAACGCGCGCTGAGCTGCTCGTTCCAGTTGCCGAGCGCGTCCTGGGTCTTGCTGCGGACCAGGGTCAGCTGGTTGCCCGTGTAATCGTAGAACACAGCTTCACCGGTGTCGCTGGTGGCTGAGGCCAGCATGCCGTCCGCCGTGTACAGGTAATCGATACGGTGGCCCGTCGTGCCAAAGGTCGCCGCCAGGCGGCCGCTATCCTTGCCATACGCTTCGGACAAGCCCGTGCCGGCATCCGTCCAGACGAACTGGGTATCATTGATCACGATGCGGCGCGACGCGCCTTCGCTACCGGTGCTGATATATGCAGAGGCCGCGTCGTCCCAGGCATAGACGGTCTCGCTGCTGTCGGCGCCGGTCAGGGTGATGGTGCTGCCGGCCGCGCCCGCGCTGCCAGTCAGCGCGACGCGCTTGGCATAGAAGCCGGTGTTCCAGTTGTCGCCGTTGTCGTCGTCCAGCCGTCCCTGGCTGTTATAGGTGCGCAGCACACCGAGGTCCAGTCCATGGTCGAACATCAACTCGTCCTGGTTTTGCACTACCAGGTTGCCGCTCTGGGCGTTGACGTATACCTTTTGTCCGTTCTGGCCCTGCAGCGCTTGTCCCAACTGGCCTCGCTGCCCTTGCGAGCCAGCCAGATTCAGACCAAGACCTTGACCATTAACGATTGCGACCATCTTAAATTTTCCTTTAACTTTTTGCCAACTGGAGGACGCAGCCAAAAGGGCCATCAGGCGTCCGCCACCTTAATCTGTCTAATAGATCCGGAAATTGACAAAAAAGTTTAAGAAAAATGTAAGAAAGATTACCAATCAGAAAAAATATTGCGCATCACGGGCCATCCTGGTTCTTGAAGTTTGATTCAAGCATGTCCAGGAAGGCCCGCGTCTTGGCCGGCATCAGGCGCCGGCCTGGGAAAACGGCCCAGCCATTGTTCGATGGGAAGCACCAGTCGGGCAGCACCCGTACCAGTTCGCCCCGTGCGACCAGCGGCGCCGCGAATTGCGTGGTACAGGTTGCGATGCCCATCCCGTTGGCTGCCATCTTTGTGAGCAGTTCCGGCGAGTTGGCCATCAGGCGCACGGGCAAGTCGCGCTCCCAGGTGGTTTTGCCGCGCGCTAGCGGCCAGCGTACCAGGCCATTCGGCATGCGCCGCAAGCTGAGCAGCTCATGCCGGAAAAGGTCGTCCGGATGCTCGGGCAAGCCATGGACCGCCGTGTAGGAAGGCGAAGCAAACAGCGCCCAGTTCGACACCAGGATCTTGCGCGCCGCCAGGGTCGCATCGTCCGGCAGCGCCCCCATGCGGATGGCGAGGTCGAAATTCTCCGCAATCAAGTCAACCCGGCGTGGCGACAGGTCAAGCTCAAGCTTGATGGCCGGGTATTTCGCCATGAAGTCCGGCAGCATGGCCGCCAGGTAGAAATTGGCAAAATCCGCTGGCATCGACACCCGTAGCAAGCCGCTGGGCGCCTGCTGGCGGTGCTGGGCCAGCGCACCGGCCGCCTCGGTCTCCTCCGCTACCCTGCGTGCATGCTCAAGCAGGCTGGCGCCCAGCTCGGTCAGCACCAGCTTGCGGGTGGTCCGGTTCAGCAGCCGTTCGCCGAGCCGGGCTTCGAGCTGGGTCAGGCGGCGGGAAACTGTTGATTTCGGCAACTGCAGCCGCTCGGAAACCTGGCTCAGGCTGCCAAATTCGACGATTCGGGCAAATAACAGCAGGTCGCTGGGGTCTAATTCGGTCATTTGGCCACTCCTCGTTCCACCAATGGAACAATGTTATCCATTTTAATGGCTTCCGGATCAAATATGGAACCACTATAGTTACTCCATCGCAGCACTTAACCGAATACCGAAAGGAAGCACAACCATGAACATCCTGCAAATCAACTCCAGCGCAAAAAGCTCCGGTTCCGAATCCACCCGCGTCGCGACCAATATCGTGAACAAGCTGCTGGCTGCCAACCCAGGCTCCACTGTTGAAGTGCGCGACCTGGCCGCCAACCCGCACCCGGTCCTTGACGAAGCTGCACTGCAGGCCCTGTTCACCCCAGCCGGCCAGCGCAGCGCTGAACAAGCTGCCCGCGTGGCCCTGGATGACGCCCTGATCGCCCAAGTGCAGGCTGCTGACGTGATCGTGCTCGGCGCGCCGATGTACAACTTCGGCATCACCGTGCAGCTGAAATCCTGGTTCGACGCAATTGCCCGCGCCGGTGTCACCTTCAAATACACCGAAACCGGCCCGCTCGGCCTGCTGCAAGGTAAAAAAGTCTATGTCGCCACCTCGCGCGGCGGCATGCACAAAGATGCGCCAACTGATACCCAGTTCCCGCACCTGAAGATGTTCCTGGCTTTCATTGGCCTGACCGACGTGGAGTACGTGTTCATCGAAGGCCAGGGCTATGGTCCGGAAGTGGCCGCACAGCAGAAGGCCGCTGCCGATGCCCGCGTTGAAGAACTGCTGGCTTAACTAAAAAGGAAACAAGAATGGACAACATCGCACAAACCCGCACAGTGGAACGGATTATCCGCGGCCAGGCCGTGATGGATGGCGCTGGCGTGAAAATCAACCGCGTGTTGACCCAACCACTGCAGCGTCGCCTCGACCCGTTCCTGATGCTGGACAATTTCGGTTCGGAGCAAGCCAACGATTACATCGCCGGCTTCCCCGACCACCCACACCGCGGCTTTGAAACGGTCACCTATATGCTGACCGGCCGCATGCGGCACCGCGACAGCGCCGGCAATGAAGGTTTGCTGGCCAGTGGCGGCGTGCAGTGGATGACGGCTGGCCGTGGCGTGATCCACTCCGAAATGCCGGAACAGGCGGAAGGCTTGATGGAAGGCTTCCAGCTTTGGCTTAACCTGCCGGCCAAGGACAAGATGCAGCAGCCTTGGTACAAGGACTTCCAGGCCGCCGAGATCCCGGTGGTGAAGACGGAAAACGGCGCAACCGTGCGTGTCATCGCCGGCGAAAGCCAGGGCGTGGCAGGTGCAGTGCAACGCGAAGTAACGGAACCGCTGTACATCGACGTGGAACTGCCTGCCGGCGAAACGTTCAGCCAGGCGATCGGCGCAGGCCATAACGCCTTCATCTACACCTATCGCGGTGAAGTGACGGTGGACGGCAAGGCGGTTCCTGCGCAGAGCATGGCGATCCTGGCCAATAATGAAGGCGCCGATGGCGTAACCATCAAGGCCGGTCCTGACAGTCGCTTCATCCTGTTGTCGGGCAAGCCGCTGAATGAGCCGATCGTGCAGTACGGCCCATTCGTGATGAACTCGCAGGCCGAGATTTTCCAGGCCGTCGAGGACTTCCGCGCCGGCCGTCTCGGCGAGGAAACGCACGCAGTATAAGCAGTGGCGGTACAATTGCCGCCATGAGCGCCATCCTAGATTGGTTGAAGAAGCTGAGCCACGCGCTCGGCTTCGACACCGCCGATTCCTTCCCGCCCGGCCACCAGTACGCACGTACCCGGTGGGCGGGCGCGTATTTCGACATTCCCTCCGATACCAAGGCCGACGACATCGAGCGCCGGATCTGCGAAGCCATCGCCAATACACCGCTGGTGTTTGCCCATATCGAGAATCCCACGCCGCGCATGCAGCGCGTGGTGATCGACGTGATCGAACGGCGGCTGCGCCAGAACCACGAGCGCGAGGCGGCGCAACTGGCTGCCCTGCTGATCCGCGCTTACGGCAGCCCGCACATCATCGAAGCGGCTCCCGGCCTGCGCCGCACCATCGAAGCGACCGATGGCTACGAGGCGCCGGCCCGCGTACGCGCACTGTTCGCCTTCCTGGCGGACGCGCAGAACGACAACGTCATCGAGATGCGCAGCTAGCCCTTCGGGATGTAGCTCATGTCGGCGCGGTAGCGCAGCAGTTCAGTCTTCACGCCACGAACCAGTGCCTTCGCTCCCGGCGGCAGCACCTCAGGCAGTTCCGCCGCCGCGCCAAAGCTTGGCACGGCGCGCATCAGGACGTACTGGCCGCCCGCGCCACCGATCTGCAAGCGATACCACGTGAAGCGTGGCGCCGAGCGGCCGGTATTGGCCGGCGCTGTGGCTCCGGCGACCAGTTGGCGTTCGAAAGCAGTCTCCTCGCCTGGTGCGACGGTATAGGTCGCCATGGCCAGGAATGGCGACGTATCCGGCAGCGGCTGGCCGACACTGGCGTTGTCCAGGCGGCGGAAAACGCCGTGGCCCAGGAAGTCGGCATACGGCACCACGTTGGCCGCATTGTCGGCCGCATCTCCCGCTGGCTGCACGGCGGCGTCGAAATTTGCCGCTGCGTGGCCGAATGTGCCGTCCATGAACATGCCAAGCCGGTCACCGAGCACGAAAGACCAGCCGTACCAGGTCCAGCGATCGTTGGCGCCCTTGTGCCAATCGAGGTGGCGCTGGTAGCCCTGCTCGAAGGCTGTCTCTTGGCCGGGCTTAGGCTGGATCACGACCATCCGCGCGAAAGGGCCTGCGGCCGGCTGTGCGAATGCGTTTGCGCTAAGAAGTAACAGGGACGCTGCTAACAGGTGCTTCATTCGATCTCCGTTTGAAGTTGTTCGGGATGAAGCGCTCGCGGAGGCTCATGAACGGCGCTTCGACCGCAAAATATAGCAGCCATCCGGCGAAGATGCTGGCCGCGATCATGACGGCGATCGAGTCCAGGTCGACCGGTTCCCAGCGATCGGCAAGCAGGATGCAAAGCTGCTTGTGGGTCAGGTAGATCGAATACGACCAGACGGCGATTGCGCCCATGCCGGGGATGCGGGTGCGGTGCAGCAGCGAGCCCTCGCTGAGGGCTGACAGCAGCAAGGCCGCGAAGGCCACACCCAGCAAGGGGTAGCCAAAGACCGACATGCCCCAGCTGAAGTGGTATTCGAGGAAAAGCCAGAAGGCCAGCGCGGTCAAGGCTGCACCGGCTGCCAGCACCCAATTCCCGTGCCTTGTCAGGCGCTGCCACAGGCTTGGATGGAAGTTGCGCAGCATGGCCAGGGCGACGCCGGCCAGCAGTTCGTCGAAGCGTGACAGCGTGGAATAGTAGATCAGGGTGTAATAGCTGCGGCTTCCTCGCTCGCCCAGGTCCATGGCCGGTTGCCACCAGCCGTCGCGCAGCCACATGCCCGCCGCGATGGCCGAAACCAGCGCTGCCCAGCCCAGCACCAGCGAAGCACGCCGGCTGGCCGCCGCAACCGCGGCTACAGCGAGTGCGATGGGCGGCAACAGCAGGTAAAACTGTTCCTCCACGCACAACGACCACGCGTGCGAGAACAGCGTCCCCGGCTTGAGGTTGAAATTCAGCGTAAAGGTCAGGTACTTCCACCACGGCGCATGCGGCGCATTGCCAGCCCAATACGGCCAAGACGCATACAGCGCCAGCACCACCAGGTAAGCCGGCAACGTCCGCAGCAAGCGCCGCGCATAAAAATGTGGCAGCGACAGGCCCGGTCCGCGGATGGCGGAAAACACCTGGTTGCCAATCAGGTAACCGGAAAGCGCGAAGAACAAATCCACGCCAGCCCAGCCGATTTCGCTGAACCAGCCAAAGGTCGGCTCGTGGCTGACGAAGGACATGTAATGGTTGGCAAACACCAGCATGATGGCCAGCGCGCGCAAAGTATCCAGGCCATGGACGCGGGAAGATCGATTCATGCGCGCATTGTACCTGCGATAAAATGTCGGCCACTTATTCGCCACAAGGGAACAGCATGACCGACGCCAGCAAAATGCATTTCAAATCTGTCAATTACACCGGCCAGGGCAAAGGCCGCCGCCTGATCATCACCGGCGCCGTGCACGGCAACGAGACCTGCGGCACCAAAGGCATCCTGCGCGTGATGGAGCAACTGGACAAAGGCGAACTGCACATCCTGAACGGCAGCGTGACCTTCGTCCCGATCACCAATCCGCTGGCGTACCAGAAAGGCGAGCGCTCCGGCGACCGCAACCTGAACCGCAACCTGTTCCCAACCGAGAATCCGCAGGACTTCGAAGACCACATCGCCAACTGGCTGTGCCCCCTGCTCGGCCAGCATGAAATCCTGCTCGACCTGCACTCCTTCAACGCCCAGAGCCAGCCTTTCGTCATGGTCGGCCCGCGCAACAACGACGGCACCCTGCAACCGTTCAAGCACGAAGCAGAAGAACGCGCCATGGCCCGTATCCTCGGCGTCAAGCGCTTCGTCGACGGCTGGATGGCCACCTACGGCGCCGGCGTGCAACGCCGCCTGCGCAACGACAGCGAAGTACAGACCGTCCTGAAATACGGCGTCGGCACCACCGAATACATGCGCAGCACCGGCGGCATGGCCCTGACACTGGAATGCGGCCAGCATCTGGATCCGCATGCACCGGATGTGGCCTACCGCGCCATCATGAACGTGCTGGCCCACTTCGGCCTGATCGACGCACCAAAGCCGCAGCCGATCGCACTGGACGACATGGAATACCTGTCGATGGTCGAAGTGCACGACAAGTTGGACCCTGCCGATGCCTTCATCCACACCTGGTCCAGCTTCGACCGGCTGAATGCCGGCGACGAGATCGGCCGCCGCGCCGATGGCAGCGTCGTGCTGGCTCCGTTCGATGCGTTTATGTTGTTCCCGGACGTCAATGCCAAGCCAAATGCCGAATGGTTCTACCTCGCCAAGGTGAGTGACTCTTTCGTCTGAAAGCCGTTAGTTCTACAATCGCGGTAAGGGGGTAAACAATATGAAAATATTCCCGCTTACCGCGATGGGATCGTTGCGCGCACTCCTGCTTGCTGCCCTGCCGTTTGCCGCATCCGCCGGCGACTTCGTATTGCGCGTCACTGGCCAGGAAAGCCTGCCGCCAAAATGGATCCAGCAGGATGGCCGCCCCTCGACGGGCGTCTGCCCCGACATCCTTGCCGCTATCTCCCGCATTGAACCGCGCATTCGCTTTGCCGGCCTGGAAGACATCCGCTCAGTGCTGGTGATCGAGCAGAATCTCCGCCTCGGCACCGCCGACATAGCGTGCGCCCTGGTGTCCACGCCTTTGCGCCGCCATCTCGCCATCGCCATCCCGCAGCCTTTGTACGTTTCCCGCCAACGCCTGGCAGCGGCCGCCGACGATACGGCGGAAATCAATTCGCTGGAAGATTTAGCGCGCATCAAGCCGCTGGTCACAACCTCGCGTGGCGCAGCCTATATCGACCAGCTGCGCGAGCGCGGCATCCCCGTCGACGACAGCACGGGCAGCAATGTGACCAACCTGAAAAAAGTAATCGCCGGCCATGTGCGCTATTTCTACATGAACGAACTGACGCTGCACTGGCTGATCCGCGAACTTGGCCTGCAGGACAAGGTCAAGCTGATGCCTGCCGTCCTGAAAGAGGACTCCATGTTCCTGTGGGTGAGCAGGAAGGCACCGCCGCAGGCAGTACCGCTGCTGGCCGCCGCCGTCAAAAAGCTCAGCGACAGCGGCGAACTGGCGCGCATCTACGCGCGCTGGACAGACGAGTCGGGCGCGGGTGTGCGTATCGATTAGTGCGGCGACAGGATCTTCAGGCCGGCGATACCGGCCACGATCATCGCGATGCACACCAGCCGCGCCACGCCGGCCGGCTCATCCAGCATCATGATGCCCCAGATGACGGTGCCCACGGTACCGATGCCGGTCCAGATGGCGTAAGCGGTCCCCAGCGGCAGTGAGCGCAGCGCCAGCCCGAGCAGGATCACGCTGCCGGCCATGGCGGCCAGCGTCACGGCGCTTGGCACCAGTTTGGTGAAACCTTCGGTGTATTTGAGGCCGACGGCCCAGACAACTTCCAGCAGGCCGGCGAGAAAAAGGACGATCCAATGCATGATGCTCTCCCAAGTCATGACGGGGTCGTCCCCGCCTGGCTCCCTGGTCTTGCGGCGAGGTCGTCCCCGCGGGAGAAGGCCGACAGTATATCATTGGGGGTCCAAACTTTCAGGGAGCCCCACAATGCTGCTGTTCGCGCAGATCGCTGTCGCCATCGTCCTTCTGATCCACGTCTATATCGTGCTGCTGGAAACCGTCCTGTTCGATACCCGCGGCCGCCGCGTGTTCGCGCTGTCGGCCGAAAAGGCCGCCATCGTCAAGCCGGCCATGTCGAACCAGGGCTGCTATAACGGCTTCCTGGTGGCGGCGCTGGCAGTTGGGCTCCTGCATGGCGAGCCGGCGGTGCGCTCCGCCTTCATCACGTATGGCCTGCTGTGCGTGGCCGTGGCCGGGATCTGGGGCGGCCTGACCGTCAGCAAGCGCATCATCTTCGTCCAGACCGTACCGGCCATCCTGGCACTGGTGCTTTACCGGTTGGCATAAAATCAACTCTTGAATTCCATCGACATGCTCCGATATACGCATCGGATTTTTCCGATATACTTATCGCGAAACACCGAAATATGACCAATTCTATTGACATTGATGCAATTCACAAGGCCCTGGCCAATCCGGTCCGGCGCCAGATCCTGTCCTGGCTGAAGGAGCCGGATGCCTGGTTCAGCGAGCAGGTTGCTCCGCTGTCGCTAGGCGTCTGCGCCGGCATGATCGACAAGCAGACCGGCTTGTCGCAGTCGACCGTTTCCGGCCACCTCACCATCCTGCAAAAAGCCGGACTGGTGACGGTGCAGCGGGTCGGCCAGTGGAATTTCTTCAAGCGCAATGAGGAGGTCATCCTGCAATTTATTGAGCATGAGAGGAATACTTTATGAGCACCCTGTTCGACCCCATCACTGTCGGCGCGCTGACCCTGAAAAACCGCGTCATCATGGCGCCCCTCACCCGCTCGCGCGCTACCGGCGGCAAGCGCGTGCCGAATGCCATGATGGCCGAGTACTATGCGCAGCGCTCCACTGCTGGCCTGATCATCAGCGAAGCCACCTCCGTTACTCCGCAGGGCGTGGGCTATGAAAACACCCCAGGCATCTGGTCCGATGAACAGGTTGAAGGCTGGAAGCTGGTTACCGAAGCAGTGCATGCCAAGGGCGGCAAGATCGTGCTGCAACTGTGGCACGTGGGCCGCATTTCCGACCCAAGCCTGCTGGATGGCCAGGCTCCGGTGGCGCCAAGCCCAATCGCTGCCAAAGGCAATGTGAGCCTGCTGCGTCCGCCGCGCCCATACTCGGTACCGCGCGCGCTGGATACCGCCGAAATCGCGGGCATCGTCGAGGCTTACCGCAAAGGCGCGGAGAACGCCAAGAAAGCTGGCTTCGATGGCGTGGAAATCCACGGCGCCAACGGCTACCTGCTTGACCAGTTCCTGCAGGATTCGACCAACCAGCGCAACGACCAGTATGGCGGCAGCATCGAAAACCGCGCACGCCTGATGCTGGAAGTGACCGATGCCGTGATCGGTGTCTGGGGCGCCGACCGCGTCGGCATGCACCTGGCTCCGCGCCGCGATGCGCACGACATGGGCGATTCGACGCCGGCCGAAACTTTCGGCTATGTGGCGCGCGAGCTGGGCAAGCGTGGCATTGCGTTCATTGCGGCACGCGAGGCGGTTGGCGATGACTCGCTGGGCCCGTTGCTGAAGCGTGAGTTTGGCGGGATTTATATCGCCAATGAGAAGTTTGATGTGGCGGGTGCGCAGGCTGCGCTGGCGGAAGGCCGTGCGGATGCGATTGCGTGGGGCAAGGACTTTATTGCGAATCCGGACTTGCCGCGTCGCCTGCAGACTGGCGCGGCGCTGAATGCGCAGCGGCCGGAGTTCTTCTATGCGCCGTCGGCTGAGGGGTATACCGACTATCCTGCGCTGGCCTGAAACCGGTAACCCGGTATCCGACCCACAGGGTCAGATACCGAAACGCGGAGGCCGCTGGCCAGGTGTCTGACCCTGCGGGTCAGACACCAATTATCGGTTTAGCGGTTCGCCGAATAGTTCACCGGGAAGAACTTGTATCCCTTCCCTTCACTACGCAAATGCCCCACGCCCGGGAACGGCAAATGCGCCGCTCCCATCCAGTACCCCTGCTTTGCCGCCTCGGCAAAGGCCGCCTTGCGCTGCGCCAGCGCCGCCTTCGAATCGCTGTCGAACTGGATCGTCACACCCGGATCCGGGAACTGCACCGCCGCGTTGTGCATCAGGTCACCAATCAGCACCAGCTTCTGCCCTTTGCTCTCCACCACGTACGTCGTGTGGCCCGGCGTATGCCCATAGCTCGAAGTCGCGCGAACGCCCGGGACCAGTTCGGTATTGCCTTCAAACGGCTTTACTTTGCCCGCGTAGCCAGACACCGCGCTGAGCGGTCCCTGGAAATTGCCCTTGGCTTCAGCGCTGGCCTTGTCCAGGTTTTCTTTGCTCAGGAAGTAGTCCGCATCGCGCTTATCCATGCGCACCACGGCGTTCGGGAACGCCGGCTTGTCCTGTGCGCCCAGGCCGCCGACGTGGTCGCCGTGCAGGTGGGTAATGTAGATCTCGTCAACCTGCTCCGGCTGGTAGCCGGCCGCTTTCAGGCTGGTGATGATATTGCCCAGGGTCGGGCCGAACAGGCTGCCGGCGCCGGTATCGATTAGCACCAGCTTCGAGCCGGTATTGACCAGGAAGGCATTGACCGACGTTTCAACCGGCGACTTCAAGAAGTTGTTTTCCAGTGTCTTGGTCGTTTTCTCCGGCTTCTGGTGCAGCAGCTTATCCATCGGCAAGTCGATCGTGCCATCGTTCAGCACCGTCACTTCAAAGTCGCCTACATTCATGCGGTAGAAGCCTGGTGCCTGGGTCTTTGCCATCGGCGCTGCAGCGTGGGCGGCGCCTGCAATAGCGGCGATTGCAAACG